>NZ_JAWDHA010000005.1:0-123559 GCF_034190895.1 Virgibacillus sp. M23
AATCTCGATAGAGATTATAATTCAGCTCTCAATATCAAAAAAGAAGGCATTCGCTTATTAGCAAGTGCCTAATGAAAATATAAACTCTTGGAACAAGAGGGTTAGCTTGGTCCATTTCGTCAGCTACTAAAAGTGGCGATTACCCAAGAAACCCCCACTTCAAGCAATCCGTAAGGGTGGTAAGTGGTGGGAGTAGTTCACTTAATTGCATTGGCATGTAGAATGATAGTTTGAAAAAAATAGGACATCTCCTTTTCTAGAATACTGAAGTCTGGTAACGACAAATTATCTTTTAAGGTTCATGTCCTTCGTTCTATTCGCTACTCGTCAGAAGGAGCTACCCGAAGTCTTTCTTATTCAACTAGAGAAACACCAGTACCATTAGCACAGGGAGGCTAACCAATGTGCTCGCGGAAAAGCGACGTATATATCCAGAGCAGCTATCAGATCTAGCTGTTGTCTGATCAAAACAATTTTGTCTCCGTCTTGTCCCACATATAACCTTGTAGGAATATCCCTCTTCAAGTAATAATGGGACATCAATATGGATGAGTTGGGGACCAACTGCCAGTAGATGTCCGATTGATTCAAGGGCCTTTAGGTCATACCCTTATGGTACGAACCATCCGTGCTGGATAAACAATAACCCCCACGGAGTGAAGTTTCACTTTATATGGAAGGAGTATACCGTTTGTTCCTGGTATGTTTCATTTGGCTCTAAAAGAATGGATGGGAACTGCTTGTGATGGAGAGAGGCTGGAGTTCCTTGTGTTTCGAAGCATACTCCCATGTACTTGTCAGCGAATCCGTTGGCTAACTTCATATCTTTTTCCAAAGTATTTGCTGTATATAGCACCATTCCTGGTTGGCTTGTAGTAATATTCATCACTCGGCCGGATTTTTTTTCGGTTACCTGTATATTTCCAATCCCATCAAACAGAAAGTAATGGTCATAGCCACCACTTGCAATCTCATGCTGTTCAGAAGGAGTCAACATGCCGTCTGCTAGATAACGCCCATTGCGGAAGTTAAAAGTTGTCTGTTTGACATCGAGCTGTTTTCCGGTTGGAATTAATTCATGATCTAGTTCAATAAATGAATCACTATTAAATGCCACAACATGATTTTTCACGCTGTGTTTTGCATTTCCATTTAAGTTAAAATAGCTATGATTCGTTAAAGCGACTGGAGTTGTTTTATCGGTAGTTGCATGGTAATGAATCGTGAGTTCATTTCTATTTGTTAACGTGTATGTCACAGCTACAGACACATTACCCGGAAATTCATTACTACCTGCTGTATTATGCGTCAGCTTCACACCAACAGTATCGTCTGTTTGCAATGGTTGGACATCCCAGATCACCTGGTGAAATCCGTTTGCACCACTATGAAGGTGATGAAGCCCGTGATTCTTCTCCAGTAAATACTCCTTGCCATTGAGCTGAAAGGAAGCACCTTGAATCCTACCAGCTACTGGACCAACCAATGCACCAAAAAAAGCAGGATTGATTTTATAATCTGTATAATTTTTAAATCCTAGTACGACATTTTCTATATTACCATCTCGATCCGGAACCATTATTTTTGTGATGATACCGCCATAATTTAAGAGACTAACGGACATTCGCTTGTCATTTATTAATGTATATTCTTTCCATTTTTCTGTAACTGCTTTAGTTAGTATGTTCATATTGTATCGTCACTTCTATTTAGTGAGTTGATAAAACGTAAGAATTGCTCTTTGTTTTTAAATACGCCTGCATCTTCAAGGGCTTTAGTGAACTTCTTTCCTAGTTCTTCCATGATAATGGATAATGCTTCATTTTTATCTTTAATAGAACCATATGTTTCTTTCAATTGTTTACTCCATGCTTGATGATAATCCGCAATATGGCACGCTTCATCAAGCAGATATTTTTTAATCTCTGCTAATTCTTCCTTTAATCGAGCTGGTAATACAGCTAGCCCCATTACTTCAATTAGTCCAATATTCTCTTTTTTTATATGATGAACATCAGCATGGGGGTGAAAGATTCCCATGGGATGTTCGTCAGAGGTGCGATTGTTCCGTAGGACAAGATCCAATTCATGGACGCCGTTAGTATGTAGTCTAGCAATTGGAGTAATCGTATTATGAGAAATGTTATTTGAAAAGGCATAGATAGAGGCGGATTCGTCTGTATATCCTTTCCATGATTCCAGCACAAAATTAGCTGCTGCTATTAATTGTTCTTTGTTTTTACTTTGCAACCGAATAACAGATAACGGCCATTTCAATACGGAACATAATACATGTTTAAATGGATCTAATGCAAAGGTAAAAGCATCTTCTGCTTGCGCCATGGCAAACTTATAATTGCCTGCTTGATAATGATCATGACCTAAAATGGAACCACCGACGATTGGTAAATCAGCGTTTGATCCAATAAAGTAGTGGGGAAACATTTCGGTAAATTGTACCAAACGTTCAAATGCCTGTTTATCTATTTTCATATTGCGATGTTCTTCTGCAAGTAAGATACTATGTTCATTATAATAAACATACGGTGAATATTGGAGATACCAATTCTCTTTCAATAATGGCACCCGTATTACACGATGGTTGGCACGTGCTGGGTAGCCCACACGTCCAGCATACCCTTCATTTTCAATACATAACACACATTTAGGATAGTTTAGGTCTTGCTTTAATTCTCTTTCCCGTTTAATCTCCTTAGGGTCTTTTTCTGGTTTGGAAAGATTAATAGTAATATCCATTTTTCCGTAAGGTGTATTTGTTTTAAAATGAATATTTTTCTGTATTCGTTTCAATTGAATATAATTACTGTTTTGACTTAACTGGTAAAAATAATCCGTGGCTGCTTGCGGTGATTGTTCGTATTTTGCGTAAAACGTTCTATTGATATCGGATGGACGAGCCATAAAACAGTTCATGATGGAAGCAGCCAGCATTTCTTTCTCTTCAAAAATATCTTCTATTACTTGATGGCGAGCTGCATACTCTACAATGCTTTCTAGCAAATTAGGTATGGAATCCTCTATCGATGGAATGGTATCTTCTGGGAAGTTGGTTAGGTTAAGTAAATGCATGACTTGATTTCTAACATAGATTTGATCATGTTCCTCAATGAAACCAATGGTAAGGGCTTGCTTAATTAGTCTCGAAAGTTGTTGGTAAATCATGATTCTTTTCATCCCCCTTCATAACCGTTCGGATGTGTCGTATGCCATTTCCAAGCGTCGCTTAAAATAGTTTCAATCGAAGTTCGCATTGGCTTCCATCCCAATACTTCCTTAGCTTTTTTGGAGCTAGCAATTAGGACAGCCGGATCACCAGCTCGTTGCTCTCCCGTTTTAACTGGAATGGATTTCCCTGTAATGCGTCGCGCTGAGTCTATCATTTGTTTAACGGAAAATCCAGTATTGCTGCCAAGATTAAACACATCACTCTTACCGCCATTTTGTACATAATCAAGTGCTAGGATATGTGCTTGAATAAGGTCTTCGACATGGACATAATCGCGAATACAGGTACCATCGTCAGTATCATAATCTTCACCAAAGATCGTTATCGCATCCCGCTGTCCAAGTGCTACTTGTAAAATGATTGGCACAAGATGTGTCTCTGGACGGTGGTCCTCTCCGATCTCGGCTGTCTCTCGTGCGCCAGCTACATTAAAATATCGGAGTGATACAAAGTTAATTCCATGGGCTTTGGCCGTCCATTCTATTAATCTCTCCATTGTACGCTTCGTTTCGCCATAGACATTAGTTGGATTTGTAGGCATCGTCTCTTGAATAGGGTTGATAGTAGCTTCGCCATATGTGGCAGCAGTTGAAGAGAACACAATATGCTTGACTCCATACTCTACCATGACTTGCAATAAGACTTGTGTACCATAGACATTATTATCAAAATAGAGTAAGGGCTTTTCCATAGATTCACCAACTAATGAGTTCGCAGCAAAATGTATGACTGCATCAACGGAATCCTTTTTGAAAACGTCACGTAAAAAGTTAATGTCTCTAATATCCCCCTTATAAAAGGTTGCCATTGGATGTATCGCTTTGGAATGACCTGTTTGTAAATTGTCTATGACAACTACATCTTTACCTTGATCGATTAATTGATATACTGCATGAGAGCCAATATAACCCGCTCCTCCTAATACTAAAATACGCAATTAAAGCACTCCTTCGCTTAGTTCTTTTGCTCCATCTTCCATAACTGCTGTATAAAACGTCGCATTGTATCCAACAGTGTTGACATATATTTTATTAATACGATTTATAATCAAATCAGCTTTGTCCTTTTTTACAATTGCTATTGCACAACCACCAAAACCTGCACCTGTCATACGAGCTCCTAATACACCTTCCTGACCCCAGGCAGCTTCAACGACAGTATCTAATTCTAAACCAGTCACTTCATAATCTTGTTGAAGCGATTGATGTGATGCATTCATTAATTCTCCAAACTGCTGTAGATCATGTTCTTGTAGGCTTTGCACTGCATCTAATGTTCTAGCATTTTCATAGACAACATGCCTTGCCCGTTTTTGGATAACTTTGTTCCTAATTACATGCTTATTTGCATCAAAATCTTCACGGGTCAGTTCACAAAGAGTTTGAATGGGGAGCTTACTCTGTAACGCTTTTAATGCATGTTCGCATTCGGAACGACGTTGATTATATTTTGAACTAGCAAGTTGGCGATGTTTATTTGTGTTTATAATTAGGATGACATAGTTTTCTAAATGTAACGGAGCGTATTTGTATTCAAGACTTTGGCAATTCAATAGAATCGCCTGCCCTGTTTTTCCCATACCGATTGCAAATTGATCCATAATGCCGCTATTAACTCCTATAAATGTATTCTCTACTTTTTGCCCTAATTGAATTAATTGCAAGCGGTTCACTTTTAATTGATACAAATTTTTTAATAGAATTCCAGTTACCATTTCTATCGAAGCAGAAGAAGAAAGGCCAGCTCTGTTTGGAATGTTTCCATAAAAGAGAATATCAGCACCGGTTTGAATATATTTGGTGTGCTCCCGTAGTAGCTGAATCATTCCTTTAGGATAATTCGCCCAATCATCTGCCGGATCAAAGATGAGCTGCGTAATATCACATGTTACAATCCCCTTTTCAGGAAAATTCATCGAATAAAAACGAAATTTCTTATCTTTTCGTCTTACTCCCAATGCATAAGTTCCAAATGACAAGGCAGCAGGCAGGACATAACCTCCATTATAATCGGTGTGTTCCCCAATAAGATTAATTCTTCCAGGTGCAAAAAATATCCGTGGTGTTGTTTCTGCATGAAAAATAGTATGAAATTCCTTTTTTAAGGCTTCAATGTTCATAAGTACCTCCTGTTGAATAAACGTATAAATAACGACGCAGAAATAGAAAAAAACCACTACAAAATAATTAATTAAATTAATTTATTTAATTCTACTATAATAAGTTATAATTTTCAAACATATATTTGTATCTAATTAGTACCTGTTAGACAATTAAAGTTAGTAGTTAGTATGCTATTTTCTACATATTTTTAAAGAAAAAGAATATTGACACAATTATATTAGCATGATAACATGTTTAAAAATTTAATAATTAATTAATTTAATTAAGTGAATAATTCTTAGGTGAGAGGGGATGTCGGTTAGCGTGGATAATCAACAATTATTTGGATTAACAAATAAAGTAGCTGTTATTACAGGTGCTGCATCAGGGATCGGTTTAGCAACAGCTCGAATATTGGCTGAATTAGATTGTAAAGTGTTTATGCTTGATATTAATACAGAGGAGGGGAATTACCAGGCTGACAAGATTGTACAGGCTGGGGGTGATGCCGCTTTTTTACAATGTGATGTAACCTCTAATGAAGATTGCCAAGCTGTGGTTGCTATTATTGAAAGCGTTTCCGGTAATATAGATATATTATTTAATAATGCTGGTGTTATCCGAAGGAAAAATACGGTAGATCATACGGAATCTGATTGGGATCTTGTGATGGACGTATCGCTAAAAAGCGTGTTTTTACTATCTAAGTATGTAATCCCAATCATGCGTAATCATGGTGGAGGGAGCATTATTAATACAGGATCCGGCTGGGGATTAAAAGGAGGAGATGATGCCGCTTCTTATTGTGCAGCTAAGGGAGGAGTGGTGAATATGACTAAGGCAATGGCAATTGATCATGGAAAGGATAATATCCGTGTTAATTGTATATGTCCAGGTGATACAGACACACCGCTATTAAGAGGGGAGGCAGAGCAATTAAATGTTAATGATCAAGAATTTTTAGTGTCATCTGGGGTTAATCGACCGTTGCAACGAATTGGTACACCTGAGGATATTGCCAAAGGAGTACTATTTTTAGCTAGTGATCTATCTGCATGGGTGTCCGGAACCACTTTAGTCGTTGATGGTGGAGGATTGGCTTGAGTTCTATGAAGAGGCAATTCGTTTCTTGGGACGGGGGCTTATTTTCATGAATAAGCAGTTACAAATACGGTTTTTTGTATTCCTTTTGTAAGAATGTTTATCCCGCATATAACTGGCAGTAAGTCTCTCCACTTCAAGCAATAAAGAGAAACCAATATGGCTAAGTGAGGGAACAACTGCCAGTAAATGTCCGATTGGTTCACCTAACCATCCGTGGGGAAAAACCCCCCACGGATGGAAGCTTCACTTTATTCCGCATATAACTGGAAGTAAGTCCACCTTCAAGCAATAAAATAAAACTAATATGGGTAAGGGTGGGGTCAACTGCCAGTCAATGTCCGATTAGTTCAAATGTCTGTAGGTCATACCCTTGTGTGGTACTACCAATCAGTGGGAGATAAACAAGCTTCCAACTAATTGAAATGCTAGTTTAATAGGCTATTACAATTAATAATAAAGGAGAGTGTGCGCATGGTAAAAAAGTGTTTTTTTATAATGATTTGTTATTTATTCTTAGGAATTCTATTACTTGGTTGTCAAAGTGATAGTTCAAAAGCAGATAAAGACGATGCTGATAAAACAACAATCAAGCTTTGGAATAACGTTGCTGCGGGGAGAAGCTATTTTCCCATCTTAATCGAAAAATTTGAAAAAGAACATCCAGATATTAAGGTTGAACTTAATAATTTGAATGTTGAATCTAGTGAAGCAGAATACCAAGCAGCAATATCTGATCGTAATCTTCCTGATATATTTAGTACGGATGCCTTTACGTTAAATGAATTTGTAGATTTAGATCTTGTACATGAACTAAATGAGGTTTTTCCAAAAGACGTTCAATCGCAATACACGGAGGGAGTCTTTGATGAAGGGAATGCATCACTAAATGGAAATGTGTATTTGTTTCCGGTATACAAAGGTGGGACATATTATATGTTCTACAATAAACAAGTATTGAATGATCTTGGGATTGATGAAGTTCCGAAAACATGGAAGGAATTAAAGGAAGTGGGTATAGAAATATATGATCAATCCAATGGATCATCTTATGGTCTCATATTCGGTGGTCAGTCTGGTTGGTTAGTAAGGGCTGTAACACAATTAATGGCAACAGAGCTTTCACCAGAAAGTGGTTATGATTATGCAAATGGCGATTATAAATATGACACAGAAGGATATGTAGAGACAATAAAATTGATGAAGGATTTATTGGATAGCAATGCTTTATCACCATCAACCTTGGAAACAGATTCTACGGTAGCAAGAGAACTTTTTACTGCTGGTCAAGCAGCTTTTCTAATCGATGGGAATTGGACGGGTCAGTTACTTCATGAAAATGGATTTGATGACTGGGGAGTAGTTCCCTTACCCACAAAGAATCCAAATGGTCAGCAATATGGAGAATTTCGATTAGGTAGTAACGATGGTCTCTATGTATCTAAAGATACCGAGCATTGGGATGAAGTAAAACTATTTTTAGAATTTTTACAGGAAAATATATATCGCGAAATTCTCAAGGATGGTGAGCCATTGATTGCGAAGGAAGCGTCTGATATTAATGTCGAGCTACCATTTTCCGAAGTAAATGACATTGCGCAGATTTTCTCTGAGATGTCGGTTCGTGTCCCTAATCCGGTTGTTGTCAACCCGAAAACGCAAGAAGTACGCCTTGCGCTACAAAAGAACGCACCAGATAATGACGCAGGTTCTATTTTAATGGGCTACCTAACGGGACAGGTGGAAGATTTACAAGGAGCATTAACGGATTTCACGGATGACTATAATGCTGCTTTCACTAAGGCAATTCAAGAAAATGAAAATGTTTCTAGAGAGGATTTTCAATTTCCAAATTGGGTTCCGTATGAGCCCTATACAGAAAAAGAGTATCAAGAGTTGAAATAGAGTGGTTAGATGAAATTGGGCGAGCTACTTAAGTGAATATACTATGAGATAACGTAGTAGTTTGTCCTCTTTCTTTTTCATTAGAGCTTGTTTGATTAGGAGAGAATTTGTATGAACAAAATAGCAAAGCAGACGATAAGTAAGCATACAAAGAAACGATATATATGGGCGTATTTATTTATCTTGCCACAAGTAATTGTGTTTTTGGGCTTATCTCTTTATCCCATTATTATGAGCTATGTGTACTCCTTTTATGATTGGTCTGGTATAGGACCACTGACTGATTTTATTGGATTCGATAATTATAAAAATGTGTTTACTGAAGAAAAATTTTGGAATGCATTTAAAAATACGTTTATTTATACATCTGGCTTTACCACTATTTCCGTATCTGTTGCTTTAATACTTGCTTTAATATTAAATAGTCCAAATCTGAAGGGAAGAACTATTTATCGAACCATCTATTTCCTTCCTGTCGTAACAACAACAGCTATCGTTGGGATTATTATGAAAAATATCTTTGGTAATCAAGGTTTAATCAACCAAGTACTCGTGATGGTCGGTGTGATCGACCAAGCTATACCTTGGTTAGTTAATCCATTTACAGCTATGATCGTTCTTATCATTGTTGGATCTTGGAAAGAAATAGGAATTATCATGATTTATTGGCTAACAGGTTTACAGATGATTCCTAAAGAGTTATATGAAGCTGCAAAAATTGATGGTGCAGGACATTGGCAAACATTACGTTATATTACGTTACCTATGTTGGCACCAGTTGGAGCCACGATATTATTACTTACAACTGTTAGCAGTATGCGTGTATTTGACCTAGTAAAAACATTAACAAATGGTGGTCCGTTCTTTTCCACCGAAACTTTAGAGTTATATATTTATCGATTCGCGTTTGCTTCAGAGGGTCCATCTCAGGTTGGTTATGCCTCTACAGTTGGTGTGATATTAGGCATGACAGTATTCATAATAAGTTTATTACTTGGTTGGGTAGTTATGAAGGTCAATAGACATAAAAATAAAAATGGATTGAAAGTTGAGGTGGAGAAGTAATGCGTTCAAAAATAACTTGGGGAATAATCCATATCTTTTTAATCCTATTTGGTTTTATCTGGATATACCCTTTTATCTGGATGATATCTTCTTCATTAAAAACCAATGCATCTTTTTTAACTTCTGGAATTAATCCCATACCAGAGACGTTGAACTGGGAGAACTACACTAGAGCATGGGATGTTGCCAATTTCTCTGGGTACTTTTTAAATTCTGTAGTCATCACTTTAGGTACTGTAACTATAGTAGTTTTATTAAGCTGTTTAACAGGATATGCGCTTGGGCGAGTGGATTTTCCTGGTAGAAAGACAATGATCGTTATTATCGGAGCGCTGATGTTCATTCCTACAGGGTATACAATCATTCCGCTTTATGAATTAATGAAGTTTTTAGGATTATCTAACACGTTATTCGGTGTAGTTCTTGCAGAGTCCAGTGGGGCGCACGTGCTTTTTATTCTATTATTTGCAGCATTTTTTTCTCGCGTGCCTAAAGAAATCGAAGAAGCTGCAGCTATAGATGGAAGTGGTTTTCTAAAAACATTTTTTAAAATCATTCTTCCTTCTGCGAAGCCAGTTATAGCTACTGCTGTAATTATGCAATTTATTTGGACTTGGAGCTCTTTTTTAATTCCACTCGTTTTGACATTAAATAATCCAGATTTACGAACTTTGGCAGTGGGTATGCTCTCATTTGTTGGTAAATATCAAACGGATTGGACAGGGATGGCAGCTGGAGCATCGATATCCCTCTTGCCTGTAATTTTAATATTTATAGTAATGCAACGTTATTTTATCGAAGGTATATCCGGATCTGTAAAGTAAAATAGGATAGAAGATTAAATGTGAGGAGAAGATATCGTTGAATATAAATCTTAAACATATACCCTTTAGCCGATTTGGCTCTTATCTTAGTATTTCCTATTTACCTAAAAATGACTATCGTTCGGAAGGAATTTATTTACGTACAATCAGAGGTGGTGATGACGATGTCGGCGCTTTATTTAAATTAGATGTGACGAAAAATGGACATTGTATACCTTTTAATGCAATTGCAGCGGAGACTTGCCTCTGCCTTCAAGCGGAAGAAGGAGTAGTTCGATTAATTTATTCAGAAGCTCATTGTCTGCGTATTTATGGGGAACAAGTTGGTTTACGGTTATCTCTTGTTACAAATGCTTATGATAATGCTTTTTATTATCAAGCGCGAAGCTGGCAAGTGAATGTTTTTTCACAAAGCATTCGATTTATGTTAACTCCCTTTATTGGGGAGTTAGATGTAAGTGCGCCTTGGGATATAAATGGTAGTTCTTATGTGATTGCAGATTTTCATCCTAGAGAAGACAATGGTACTGTAGAAGGAATTATTGAAGAGTTTCTTACAATCTATGAACAAAAAAACGATTATCCGACGTTTGAAACAGCCCTTGATCACGTAAATGACGAATACAAAAAATGGTTGGAAAACACGTTGCCGGTACCGGCGGAATATGAAGCTGGAAGACAACTTGCTGCTTACATAACATGGTCCTGTGTTGTTAAACAAGAGGGATATTTACCAAGGTCAGCGATGTATATGTCAAAGAATTGGATGACAAATATTTGGAGCTGGGATCATTGCTTTAATGCAATGGCTTTAGTCAAAAAGAATCCGAAGTTAGCTTGGGATCAATTCATGATATTTTTTGATGTACAAGCAAAAAACGGCCTTTTGCCAGATTTTATGAATGATCAATTTGCTTATTGGAATTGCAGTAAACCACCAATTCATGGGTGGACGTTGGCATGGATGTTAAAACATTCAAATGAATTATCAAAAGAAAATTTAGCTGAGATTTATCAACCATTAAAACAGTGGACCAGTTGGTTCTTTAAAGAACGTGATGTTGATAACAATGGATTTCCAGAATATCAACATGGTAATGATAGTGGCTGGGATAATAGTACATTGTTTCATCAAGGGATACCTATCGAAAGTCCAGATCTTTGTGCATTTTTAATTTTACAAATGGAAACATTGGCAGAAATAGCTAATCGCTTACATTTCCAAATGGACTACGAAGAATGGAAGAAGCAGGCAGATCAGCTTTTAACCGATATGTTAGCCTATTTTTGGGATGGTGAGCAGTTTGTCGCAAAGCTCGCAGGTGAAAATGTGCGTTCTGGTGATAGTTTATTGTTATTTATGCCAATTATTCTAGCAAAGCGACTTCCAAAACAAATCCGATTGAGATTAATTGAAGGGTTGAAGGATGAAAACCGGTTTTTAACGGAACATGGCCTTGCTACTGAAAGCTTGCAGAGCCCATATTATTTAGAGGACGGTTATTGGCGTGGACCTATTTGGGCACCTTCCACCATGTTGCTTATTGATGGATTAATGGAATCAGGGGAAGAAGCGTTTGCTAGAGACCTAGCTCATAAATTCTGTAATATGGCATTAAAACATGGAATGGCAGAAAATTTTAATGCTGTATCGGGAGAAGGCTTACGAGATCGAGCATTTACGTGGACGTCAAGTGTGTTTCTTATCTTGGCACATGAATATGTGAATAAAGAAACAGAGAAGCCATCTCTTTAATGATTTCTAGGTAACTTTTCCCTGCATATAACTGGCAGTAAGACCCCACTTCAAGGAATAACGTGAAACCAATATCGATAAGTGCGGGATCAGCTGCCAGTAAATGTCCGATTTGTTCAAAGGTCTTTAGGTCATACCCTTGTGGTACGAACCATCAGTGGGTGATAAACATCCCCCAACTAATTGAAGTTTCACTTTATTCTACAAAACAACATAGGAGATGACATAAAATGGATAGTATGCTTAAAAGAAAATGGGTTGTCGTATGTATTGCTATTTTTTGTTCCATTTTATGGGGGAGTGCATTTCCAGTATTGAAAGTAAGCTATGAAGAATTACAAATGGCTAAAGATGACACAATTGCTAAGATTGTTTTTGCTGGAATGCGCTTTTTATTAGCAGGTCTAATTCTTTTAGTGGGATTAATTTTTTCTAATCCTAAGAAATTATTCGTTACGAAGCGACAGATTCTTTTTCTAGTAATCTTCGGAATTCTTCAAACTAGTTTACAGTATTTCTTTTTTTATAATGGGTTAGCAGAAGTTTCTGGTATGCAAGGAGCTATTTTACTATCAAGTGGTACTTTTTTTACGGTTGTCTTAGCCCATTTCTTTTATACAAATGACCGTATCAATTGGAAGAAAACAGTAGGGCTTATGGCAGGATTTGCAGGGATTATTGTTGCTAACTGGGGGGAAGAGCTTAAACTCACTTTTCAGGTAACGGGAGAGGGATATATGATACTGGCAGCTTTAACAAGCGCCATAGGGACGATTATGGCAAAGGAGCTTGCTATCGGTATCCATCCTTTTGCGTTAACTGGTTGGCAGTTAACGATAGGGGCAGGTCTTATGCTAGTGATTGGTATTCCGCAGTTGCAAGAAAATGCGATAACGTTTACACCACTTGGGTGGATGCTTTTTATTTACTCCGCACTGCTTTCTGCTGTCGCTTTTGGCCTCTGGTACTCTATTCTGAAATTTAATAAGGCTGGCGAGATAAGTATGTTTAAATTTATTACACCCGTTTCAGGAGCGATCTTGTCTGCGATGTTTATCCCTGGGGAGTCATTAAACATCTTTATCATGGGAGCATTGATACTTGTAGCTACTGGAATAATTGCAGTAAATTACAAAGGACAGAAAAGAAAAGTGGTAAACGTCTCTAAGGATAGCTAACTTTATATAGGAGGGGAAATAATGAGAATGTATAAAGAGTGGGAAGATATTACAATTACTGATCAAAATAGAATGAAACCGCGAGCTTTTTTTTATTCTTATCCAAATAAACAGACAGCTATAGATGGAGACCCAGAGTATACGCATCATTTTAAAAGCTTAAATGGGTTATGGGACTTTCTTTTTCTATCTGCCCCTGAATACTCACCAGTAGGCTTTGAGCAAATTAATCATGATCGGAGCAGTTGGGATTCTATACAGGTTCCAAGCAATTGGCAAATGGAAGGTTATGGTAAGATGCATTACTCTGATGTGTGGTATCATTTTCCCATTCGCCCGCCGTATGTACCATCTGATAATCCGACTGGTATTTATCATCGGAAATTTTCAATTGATACAACTTGGTTAAAAGATGATGTGATTTTGCGCTTTCATGGAGTTGATTCAGCCTTTCATATTTGGATAAATGGGGAGATGGTAGGCTATAGTAAAGGTGCTCGTATGACATCAGAGTTTACGATTACTCCTTATGTGATGGACGGAAAAAATGAAATAACAGTCCGTGTATACCAATGGTCTGATGGTACGTATTTAGAAGATCAGGATATGTGGTGGTTAAGTGGAATCTTTAGAGATGTTGAACTATATACGCAACCTAAATCAGGAATAGAGGATTTTAAAGTAGAAACTAACGTAAAAGATCAATTTTCCAAGGGAGAATTATTAGTGAGTGGAAGTATTCGTGGCTGGCAAGAAAATATTCGCATACAATATGAACTAGTAAATGACCAGCAGGAAACGGTTGCTTTAGGAAATCAATGTATTGGTGAAAGATTTATAATTAAGGAAATAATTCCTCAACCTGAGCTGTGGAGTGCAGAATCTCCCTACTTATATACGTTACACTTAACGGTTCTACTGGATGATCAAGTGATCGAGGTAATCCCACAGCAAATTGGATTTCGACACATTGAAATCAAAGGGAAAACGTTTACGGTAAATGGTGTAGCAATTAAGCTAAAGGGAGTAAACCGTCATGATTTCCATCCAGCTACCGGTAGAGTGGTCTCAAAAGAGGATATGCTACAAGATATTCTCCTAATGAAGCAACATAATATCAATGCGATTCGTACAGCACATTATCCAAACCACCCATATCTATATACATTATGTGATACGTATGGGATCTATGTAGTTGATGAAGCAGATCTCGAGTGTCATGGTTTTGAATTAACGAATAATTTTAATTGGATCTCTGATAATCCATTATGGGAAGATATGTATGTAGATAGATTAATACGAATGGTGCATAGAGATAAGAACCATCCATCGATAATCATGTGGTCATTAGGTAATGAATCAGGATTCGGTCATAATTTTAAAGTAATGGCCAAACACTGTAAAGATATAGATTCAACGCGTTTAGTCCATTATGAAGGTGATAGCAAAGCAGAAGTAACGGATGTATATTCTACCATGTATACATGGCTTGAAAATCCACCAGAAGGAAGAAAAACCATGCAAGCTATTGCTGAAACAACTAAAAAACCACATATCCATTGTGAATACGGTCATGCGATGGGTAATGGTCCTGGAGGATTGAAAGAGTATCAGGAGCTTATAAATAAATATGAGCATCTACAAGGTGGGTTTATTTGGGAATGGTATGATCATGGGATTGAAACGGTCGATGAAAACGGTAGCAAATATTACCGGTATGGTGGAGATTTTGGAGATGATCCAACGAATGGGAACTTTTGCATCGATGGTCTATTAATGCCTGATCGTACACCTTCTCCAGCATTAGTAGAGTATAAAAAAATAATTGAGCCTATAGATACGACTGCTGTTGAACTGAATCAAGGTAGGATAAAAGTAGAGAACAGGTACGACTTTATATCATTAAACCATGTCACATTACATTATGCGATTGAGCGGGATGGAGAAGCACTGCATGCTAGGACTTGTGCATTACCTCCTATTCCAGCAAGAACAGCGGAGGAAATTATACTAGATCTTGATTTTAACTTTTATAAAGAACCTGGTACGGAATATTACCTAACATTATCATATCTGACCAACCGAGATTTCACTTGGAGTGCAAAGGGGCATGAGCTTGCAACTGCCCAATTTAAGCTGCCAATTACAGTAGAAAAAACAAAGCCTATTTTGCCAAAGGGTGCTTTAACGTTAAAGGAAACGCAGCACACAATAGAAATTATTAATAGTGAGGTTGAGATCATTTTTGATAAAGTGAATGGTCAAATGATTTCATGGAAGAAAAATGGCCTTGCTGTTGTTGAAAAAGGTCCTAAATTACAGTTTTGGCGGGCTCCTATCGATAATGATATGCATATATTAAAGGACTACAAAGAAAAATATTTTATGCATTTATGGCATGAGGTAGTGGAGGAAGTTCAATATAAACGTACTGACAATACAATAATTATTACTGTTAAAACAGTAAATGGGACAACGAATTCTGCTTGGTATTATGAATGCATGTATCAATATCACATTTATCCTAATGGAGATATGTTGTTTCAGGTTTCAGGTACGCCTAGTGGAATAATCGAAAACGCACCAAAAATGATACCTAGAATTGGTGTAGAAATGCGGCTTAATAAAGATTGTGATACTACTCGTTGGTATGGAAGAGGTCCTGGTGAGTCATATAGTGACTCTAAACAAGCCAATCAAATAGGAGTATACGAACGTTCGGTTAGTAAATTATTTACTAATTATGTTTATCCACAGGAGAATGGAAATCGAACAGATACACGATGGGTGCGTTTTGTCGATCATGACGGTGTCGCTATCATGGCAGTAGGTACGCAGTCGACCTTTGATTTTAATGCGAGTTATTATGAGATAAACGATTTAGAACATGCTAATCATACGATTGATTTAGAGAAGAGGCCATACATTGTGCTTCACTTAGATCATAAGCAAAATGGGTTAGGTTCTAATTCCTGTGGGCAAAATCAGTTAGAAAAATATCGTTGTAAATTTGAATCTTTTTCGTTTGAGCTAAAACTATCTGTGTATTCAACAAAGGAAATTAGTGATATAACGAAAGCGAAGGAACAGCTTGAGGTATAATAAAAAAATTGTTCAAAAGCAATTCATGGCTGGCAGTAAGTCCCCAGCTTCAAGGGATAAAGTGAAGCCACTATGGATAAGAGGGGGATCAACTGCCAGTAAATGTCCGTAACTTCGTGGGGGGTAAACACACCCCACACGGATGGAAGTTTCACTTTATCAATAGTTGCTCCATGATACAATAGAGACAACGTTATTATTATTCGGAGGATGCTATGCAACGAGGTACATTTAAACTGATGAAATCAGTAAACAAGTCAATCATTTTAAATAAAATAAGGAAATTTGAGCCAATCTCTAGGGCGCAGATTGCCAAGGATACGAAACTAACTCCACCAACTGTCAGTAGTATTGTAAAGGAGTTAATTGATCAGCAAATTGTATTGGAAAGTAATCGTGGTCAGTCCATGGGTGGCAGGAAACCGACGATGCTTCATATTAATAAAACAGCTTTTTATATTTTAGGTGTTGATGCAGGACCAGAACAGATAGAATGCATTGTTGCAGACCTTGCTGGTAGAATTCAAGCAAGGCATTCGTATACACTTGATTTACCTGTAACTAATGATGCTTTTCTCTCTTATTTAAAGGAATGCATTCATCAAGTACTTCGTCAAACGAATAAGGATATAGAGGAAATTATGGGGATTGGAGTAGCGATGCACGGGGTGGTAAACGTTGAAACAGGAACCTCGTTATTCGCTCCAAACCTTAATCTAACACATATACCAATAAAGGAAATGCTTGAGCAAGAGTTCCATGTCATGGTTAAAGTGGAAAATGACGCACGTGCAATGGCCTTAGGTGAGGCATGGTTTGGAGGTCACGGTGATTTAGACAGTATGGTTGCTGTTAATTTGGGAAGAGGTGTAGGTGCAGGCATCGTAACGGAAGGGAAGTTATTCCACGGTGCACAGGATATTGCCGGAGAAATTGGTCATATGACCATTGATATTAATGGTGATATTTGCGAGTGCGGTAATCGTGGTTGCTTGCAAACATTTGCCACTGGTCCTGCTATTGCTGAACGTGCACATAGAAGGCTAAGTCAGAATGGTCAGTCAGCCTCGTTTAAATTGACTGGAGAAAGTGTTTTTGAACTGGCTAAGGCTGGAAATCAAATTTATATAGATGTTTTAAAAGAAACTGGTGATTGCATCGGTGTCGGTTTAACCAATTTAATTCATATGATTAACCCAGAGAAAATTATATTAGGTGGTGGGGTGATGAATAGTGCATCCTTTATCTTACCTGCTATCCATGAGAGGATAAAACGCTGTGCACTAACCCAAGATGCTAAAGAAACAAAGGTAGCTGTAACAAAGCTAGGAAGTGATGCGACGATTTTAGGGGCTGTATCATTGCTACTCACCGAAATATTTGACCCAGTAATATGATGGATCGTTTATCCCAAAGACAAACAAATATGGATAAGAGGTGGTATCAACTGCCAGTAAATGTCCGATTGGTTCGGGCCTACATGGAAGTAGGTCACAAAGGCGTTGCCACAGGACGTGGCGATTTAAGCCTTTGTACGTATTTGTTTCAGTAAAAGCTGGATGGAAGTTTCACTTTATCCCGCATATAACTGGCAGTAAGATTCCACTTCAAGCAATAAAGAGAAGCCAATATGGATAAGAAGGGTATCAACTGCCAGTAAATGTCCGATTGGTTCGGGCCTACATGGAAGTAGGTCACAAAGGCGTTGCCACAGGACGTGGCGATTTAAGCCTTTGTACGTATTTGTTTCAGTAAAAGCTGGATGGAAGTTTCACTTTATCCCGCATATAACTGTTTCACTTTATCAAACTGTTCATTTTTAACAAACACCATTGAATGATTGTAATCAAAAGGGCAACCTTGTGAGCTGCGGCCTCAAAGGGTTGCTCTTTTCGTAGTCTAGAAAATTAAAAATTCGTCCATGTGGATAAATATGGGCGTGTTGAGCCGTGTACAGCTCCAGCGTCCAGAAACTAGGCGATTTCACGAATTGTCCTACGATAAGTATTATCGGCTGAAAAGCTCCTTTATCTCCGTTGACTGGCTACAGTCGCTAGTGACGAGCGTTTTCTTATGTTTCTCCTCCTTTTACTAGAATCGGAAATAAGAAGAAGGTATTCAGTCTATAATTTTTCAAAAATTATAGACATTCAAAATTCGCTATGCTAGTATTAAAAACAATTAGTAAATATTTAATAATGAATTTACTAAAATTTAGGAATTTAGGAATGTAGACATGAGGTGACAAACGTTGGGTTTCTCAATAGGAGTTGATATTGGAGGTACAAAAATTGCTGCTGTGATTGTGGATGAACAGGGTGTTATTTTGTATCGATCAAAAGTGAGTAGTAATACGAATAATGCGGAAAGTATGTTTAAACAAGTAGTTACTTGTATTGATCAGGTGTTAAAAAAAGCAAATCTATCTATCTCACAAATTAAAGCAATGGGAGTAGGGGTTCCAGGGAAGGTAGATCGTTTAAACGGGATAGCTGTTTACCAAAATAATTTACCTTGGATTGATTTTCCATTAGTTAATAGACTTAGAGAGGCATTCTCTATTCATCATATTGTTATCGATAACGATGTTTACATGGCAGCCTATGCGGAGTGGAAGAAGTTAAATGTAGCACCGAATTCCACTTGTGTGTATGTAACGATCAGTACTGGAATTTCATGCTCTATTATCCAAAATGGATCCTTTTTGAGAGGAGAAGGATTTGCTGGAGAAATTGGCTTGTGTCCTATTACAGGTGTTGATGGACAACTAACCACTTTAGAAAATGCAGCATCTGGGCCTGCTATATATAAGCTTGCTAGAGAGAGAATGGGGAATTCCATTACATCAACACAAGACTTTTTTCAGGCGTATATTGCTGGGGATAAGTTAGCTAGCGATGTTATGGATGAGGTTATTCTTGCGATTTCTCAAGGTATTTATTCGATTATTAGTTTATTAGATCCACATCAAATTGTACTTGGTGGGGGAGTTATAAATCATCATCCATTTCTACTAGATTTAATTAAACAAAATATTGGTCTGTTTTTAATCTCTGAGCAAAAAGAAGCGCTTGGGCGAATTACCGGGAGCAAATTAAAGGGAGATTCAGGTGTGATTGGCGCTGCACTTTGCAGTTGGGAGAATGTAATGTGCAGTAATACAACTCCTGAACAAAATTTCACTTTTTAAAGACCTAACATTTAGTAGGAGGTGGAAAAGCAAGCGAAGCTAGGTCTTTTACAAATTGCTATAGGAAGGTGACAAGATGAAAAAATTTTATGTAGTATTGATTATTTTTCTCGTATTTACGTTAGGGGCATGTTCCTCGAATGATGAGGGTGCTAGCGCTGATGGGAAAGCAACAATTAAATATGCATACTGGGATAAGAATCAAGAGGATATGTTAAAGGATATTGTGAAAGCGTTTAACAAAGATTATCCGAATATTCAGGTGAAATTGGAATTAACTCCATATGATCAATATTTTACAAAATTAGATGCTGCTGCAACAGGTGGAAGCTTACCGGATGTTTTTTGGATGAATGGGCCGAACTTTGTAAAATATGCTTCCAATGAGATGCTTGAACCGATAAATAATCGTATCAAGGATGATGAGCTAGATTTGTCTCCATATCCTAAAGGACTGCTAGGTCTATATCAATATGAGGATAAGACCTATGCGCTACCTAAAGACTATGACACTGTTGGATTATGGTATAATAAAAAACTTTTTGATGAAGCAGGGATTGATTATCCGAATGAGGCATGGAAATGGGATGATCTCGTGGAAGCTGCCAAAGCACTAACAAACCCAGATAAAGATATCTATGGCATTGCCGCCTTTATTCAAGATGCGCAAGCTAGTTATTTTAATACTATTCTAGCAAATGGTGGTTATATTATTTCTGAAGATAAGACAGAATCGGGTTTCGATGATCCAAATACGATAGATGGTATTCAAAAATATTATGATTTAATTCACAAACATAAGGTTTCACCGACACATGCCCAAATGGAAACAACAGATGCAACAAGTATGTTTGAATCAGGAAAGGTTGCGATGATGTTTCAAGCTTCGTATATGATTCCACAATTTAAAGCAAATGAATATACGAACGAGCATGCTGATGTAGCCCTTTTACCAGAAATGCAAAAGCGCTCAAATGTAATCCATGGATTAGGAAACGTCATAGCTAAGAACTCAGAAAACAAAGATGCAGCTTGGAAGTTTGTAACGTTCCTAAGTTCAGAGAAAGCCGCTGTTATGCAAGCGGAATCAGGAATTATTCCTGCATATGAAGGCACACAAGATGCTTGGACAAAATCGACCCCTAATTTTAATTTACAAGTATTTTTAGATATGGCTGAGGTCGCAGAACCTTACCCTGTGTCCAAGGATACTTCCAAATGGTCCACAATTATACAGGATAATCTAGCTAAGGCTTGGTCTGGTCAAATAACTGTAGAAGAAGCAAGTGAAAAAATAGATAAACAGATGGAAGAAGTTCTAGCAAGTGAGTAATATATTAAGCTCAGTACATCGAGGTGATTATATATGAAGGATACTAAGGTAGCGACACGCCAGATGTCGACACTAAAAAAGAATGATATTTTCTGGGGTTATTTATTTATTGCACCAACATTATTGGGCTTACTAATCTTTTATATTTTCCCTGTCTTTCAAACATTCTATTATAGCTTCAATGATTGGGGAGATTTTGGTAATTACAGCTGGTCAGGCTTACAAAATTATAAAGACATGTTCGATGATCCGCAAATATGGTATTCATTTAGAAATACGCTTGTTTATGCGTTTGTAATGGTTCCATTTAGTATTGCTATTTCGATCGTAATAGCTGTATTGCTAAATCAAAAGATAAAGGGTCTTACTATATATCGTACATTGTTTTTTCTTCCGGTTGTCACAATGCCAGCAGCAATAGGGATGATTTGGAAATGGTTATATAATGCAGACTATGGAATTATTAATCATATGCTTGAATGGTTTTCTATTGACGGTCCTAGCTGGCTCACGGATCCTAATTGGGTTTTAATATCCATCATTATAGTAGGAACCTGGAGCGCGATAGGAACAAATATGGTTATCTTATTATCTGGATTACAAGGAATACCAAAGTCTCTATATGAAGCAGCGTCTTTAGACGGGGCTAGTCCTATATACTCATTCTTTAAGATTACGTTGCCTTTACTTTCACCAACGATCTTTTTTGTTGCTGTTATTTCATTTATTTCTGCTTTTCAAGTATTCGATTTTATATTTATGATGGTCAGCCCAACCAATCCAGCAATTGACAGTGCTCAATCCGTTATTTACTTGTTCTATCATTATGCATTTGTTATTGGAGAGAAAGGTATTGCAGCGGCAATTGCTTTTGTGTTGTTTATTATCATTCTCGTATTAACAATCATTCAATTTAGATTACAAAAACGCTGGGTTCATTATGAGTAGAAAGAAGGTGTTTGTATGGAAAATGTCAGTAAATCTCGGAAACTAGTCATCCACTTATTATTACTATGTGGTGCAATATTAATGATTGGTCCGTTTTTATGGATGATATTAACCTCATTGAAAACAGTTGGGGAAGCAGCGCAAATTCCGCCAAAAATATTTCCAGAAGTCTTTCAGTGGAGCAATTATAAAGAGATATTTGACTCATTTCCTTTTGCTGGATTCTATTGGAATACTTTTATTACAACTATTATTAAAACGATTGGACAGTTATTCTTATGTTCTTTAGCAGCATACGCATTTGCGCGTATTAAGTTCCCAGGAAGAAATTTCTTTTTTATTTTATATTTGTCTGTATTAATGATACCTCCACAGGCTTTTTTAATACCACAGTACCAAATTATAGCTAATCTAGATTTGTTAAACACATTAACAGCCCTCGTTCTTCCAGGATTATTTAGTGCTTTTGGAACGTTTTTATTACGGCAATTTTTTATGACAATGCCAGATGAATTAGAAGAGGCTGCGAAGATAGATGGCTGTAATCATTTCCAAATCTATTGGAGGATTATGTTACCATTAGCTAAACCAGGGTTAATTGCTCTTGCTATCTTTACGATACTCTGGTCATGGAATGATTTTCTATGGCCGTTAATTGTTAATAGCTCTCCTGATAAGATGCCTTTATCAGCAGGGTTAGCTTCATTACAAGGGCAATATAGTACGAATTATCCCGTATTAATGGCTGGAACGTTTTTAGCATCTTGGCCGTTAATCATCATCTTTATGTTATTCCAAAAGGCATTTGTTGAAGGTATCGCTCTATCAGGGCGAAAAGGGTAATGTTATCTTAAATAATCGAAATCATTTGTAGGAGGAGAGGGGCGATCACAGTGCGAAAAATAAAAGCGGTTCTAATTGGGGCAGGAGATAGAGGAGCTAAAGCATATGCTCCTTATGCAATAAATTATCCGCATGAATTAGATATTGTCGCAGTCGCTGAGTTAAACAAAGATAAAAGAAAATCTATTGCCGATACGCATCATATTTCGGAAGATAAGTGCTTCTCTTCGTGGGAAGAATTACTTGAAGCAAATATAGAAGCAGATGTTGCCTTCATATGTACACTGGATCGACAACATTTTAAACCGACGATAAAGGCGATTGAAAAAGGATACCATATTTTATTGGAGAAGCCGATGTCTCCAGATCCTGCAGAGTGTATTGAAATGGAAAGAAAAGCGAGACAGCATAATAGGTTGCTGACAATTTGCCATGTACTTAGATACACAAATTTTTGGTCAACGATAAAGCGAGTGATTGATGAAGGAACGATTGGAGATATTGCTTCTATTCAATTGAATGAGAATGTAGAAATTATGCATATGTCTCATAGTTTTGTTAGAGGAAATTGGAATAATAGTAACCATTCTAGCCCAATGATTTTGCAAAAGTCTTGTCATGATATGGATATATTAATGTACTTAATGGATCAGCCATGTAAGCATATAAGCTCTTTCGGTTCACTCATGCATTTTCATGAAGGAAATAAACCACATGGAGCTCCAGAAAGATGCTTGGACGGTTGTCCGGTTGAGAATGAATGTCCCTTCCATGCTGGAAATTATTACTTAGGTGAAGGAAAGGGCTGGGCGAAGAAATTTACGACGGACCATACTCGAGAAGGAATTATACGTGCATTGGAAACAACTCCTTATGGGAAATGTGTGTATCAATCTGACAATAATGTGGTGGATCATCAAGTTGTTAATTTAGAATTCGTAAATGGAGCCACAGCTACGTTTAGTATGTCTGCTTTTACAAGAGAGCAAACTAGAATTGTGCAAATTATGGGAACGAAAGGTGAAATTAGAGGGAAGATGGATGAAAATAAGATTTCAATTTATGACTTTTTGTCCAAACATGAAACAGTTATTCATTTAAGCAAGCCTGTAAGTGGTCACGGTGGTGGTGATGAAGGAATCGTGCGTGATTTCCTTCGAGAAGTAAGAAGCTTTGATGGAGAAATCAATATAAGCAAGACCTCTGCAACGAAATCATTGGAGAGTCATCTCATTGCTTTTGCCGCTGAGGCGTCTAGACTTGAAAATGGTAAAGTCATTCTACTGGAGCATTTTCTGAAAGAGAATAGGAAACCTAGTTTATCACAGTGAGCAACCTGTAAGCCTACCACCTTCGCTATAAACCAAAGTAGAATTAAAAGAAGTTGAAGTGGGTGATGCAGCTAGGATTAGTGGGGATGAAGAACATCTCCCCTTTTTCTTTATCCTACATATAACTGGCAGTAATACCCGTACGCAAGATACCACTATGGGGAAGTAGGGGATCGCCTGCCAGTAAATGTCCGATTGATTCAAAGCTTTAGGTCATAGCCGTGTGGTACGAACCATCCGTGAGGGATAAAACAAACCTCCTACTGTTTCACTTTATATGCGAATGAACAGACTGGTGCCTTCTTAAATCGAAAAATAAATGGTTAATATATGGCAGAAATCTTTCTGTCATTTTTCTTTGTAAGTTAAGAAAGTATAAAATCAGTGCAATGACTGCGTTAAGCCAAGTAGTTATTTTGAAATGTTTGATGTATATTGGCAATGCTCCGACTAATTACTTCGCTTTCGGCGGGCACGGCCTCAACTAACTTTGCAAAGAAGAACACGTTGCAAAGTGGATTTTCGGCTCGCGCAATTCCCGCAGGAGTCTACGTAATTAGTCTCCGCTATGAGAAGGTGCAACAATTCTTGTCATAAGTAATAGGTTGACTTTTTTTACAAAAAATCGCTATCCGTGAGTATAAAAGCAGCTGTGTTACTTCATGCTAGCGTTGTAGAGCCTGATGATAGCGAAGGGCGGCCACTTCAACTCCTGTGGGAAATGTTTGACCTGAAGATCCACTTTTTTGAGCGGGTTTTGCTAAAAAAGTTAGCTGAAGGACAAACCCCACGGAAAGGGAAGTGGGCAGCCGGAGTGGTGGTCAAGCAGTAGCTATTATTCCATAATAGCTACTAGGGGGAGCGTAAATCGGAGCATGTTTTGATAAGGACTGAGCGAATTTTGCTCCGTTTTTCTTACAGAAAACAGACGCTAGTATTGGGAAATGGTAAAATAGTTACTAGTAGATTAGGGATTTAGGAGTGATGTTGTTGGCAACGATTAAGGATATAGCACAAAAAGCTGGTGTGTCACCGGCAACTGTTTCACGTGTACTTAATTATGATGCAAGCTTATCGGTGGCAGATGAAACAAAGAAAAAAATTTTTGAAGCAGCTGAAGAACTGTCTTACCGAAAGAAAACATCAAAAAAGTACCATGGTACGAATATAGCTATTGTACATTGGTATACAGAAAAAGAAGAGCTGAGTGATCTGTATTATCTATCAATTCGCCTTGGTATTGAAGAACGATGCAAAGCGTTGAATATAAATTCTCAAGTATATTTTTTTAATAGTATAGATGAAATTTCTAGTGAAGGCATTGATGGAATAATTGCCGTAGGTAAATTTAGTAATGGACAGGTTAAGGAATTAACCGCTATTAACCCACATGTGGTATTTGTTGATTATAGCCCAGATGAAGATAAATATGATGCGATTGTCATTGATTTTGAAAAGGCGACAAGAACGGTTATTGACTATTTTATTCAAACAAATCATCAGTCGATTGGGTTTATTGGTGGTAGGGAGTTGTTAAAGGGAGAGGTTGAAGAGCTTATTGACCTGCGAGAAAAAACCTTCGAATCATATATGAAAGAAAAAGCATTATATAATGAGCGGTTTATGTATGTAGGGTCGTTTTCGGTGGACGATGGTTATCAGCTAATGAAACAAGCAATCGAAGAATTAGGTGATGATTTGCCAACTGCATTTTTTACGAGTAGTGATGTCATGGCAATTGGCAGCTTACGTGCGCTTCATGAAGCCAACCTTCCCGTTCCTGATCGAGTTAGTGTAATTGGTTTGAATGATATGTCTGTATCTAAGTATGTGTATCCTTCTTTGAGCACGATTAAAGTATATACAGAAATTATGGGAGAAACAGCTGTGGATACGTTGGTTGAGCGATTGGCAGGAAGGAAAATAGCAAAGAAAATATTTATTGCAACAAAGCTTGTTATTCGTAAAAGTGTGCGATCTTAGACATAATTGAAGCACTAAGTTAATAATAATTGAAATTAAAGCCTTTACATTTTTGTAAGGATTTTATATACTAAAGGCAACTGGTAATAACCACTTTAAGTAAGGGAGGTGGAAGTCCGAATTGGATAAAAGTAGTAAGGTACCTTTGTATTTACAATTAATGGAAGAATTAATTAAGAAGATAGACAATCAAGTATATCAAGAACATGAAAAGCTACCTTCTGAGCGCGAATTATGTGATATGTATGATTTGAGTAGGATAACCGTCAGGCAGGCGCTACAGGAATTAGAGAGGGAAGGCTATATTTATAAGCTTCATGGAAAAGGTACCTTCGTTTCTGCAACATCTTATAACCAAGATTTAGTAAAGCTCTATAGCTTTACAGAAGAAATGCAAAAGATGGGTAAGGTTCCCATGACACAAGTATTGTCCTTTGAAGAAATTGCGGTGGAAGAAAGACTAGCAACAAAAATGGATATCAAACCGCACGATGAAGTTTTTCAAATTATTCGATTACGACTTGCCGATAATGAGCCATTAATGTATGAAACATCCTATTTGCCAAAGAAACGATTTCCTAATCTAACAAAAGCACAGTTAATAGAAAGACCAATGTATGATGTGTTTTACCAAGAATATCAAGTAGTAGTAACGAAAGCACTTGAGCGCTTCTCTGCTGCTAGCCTTCGAGAGACAGAGGCACGTTATTTAGGAATACCCTCTCAGCAGCCAGCAATGCTAATCAAACGATTTGCCTATCATCAGGATCAGTTAATTGAATATACTGTTAGTGTGGCTAGAGGAGATAAGTTTGATTATACGGTAGAATTGACTTAGATTGTACTCTATTAAGTATTAAATGAAATCTTAATAGAGTATTCTAATAGAACAACTGGTTATGACAACATAACCACAAGTAGATTTGGAGGATATTAGATGTTTAATTTAACAGAGCATGAACTGCAGAATAAGATGGCAGGTTTTACCGCGCAGGAAATCAACCAGCAGCCTGAAGTTTGGAAAGAGACAGTTACAACACTTTTTGAAAATAAAGAATCAATGAGAGGTTTTATTGAATCTATTTTTTCAAAGCATGATCATGTAAGAGTACTATTAACAGGGGCTGGTACCTCAGCCTTTGCAGGGGATATCCTTGTTCCAGAGCTACAAAAGCAGTATCAAGGGAATGTACAATTTGAAGCAATTGCCACAACGGATATTGTCTCTAATCCTTCTCATTATCTGTTCAAGGATATTCCAACGATCTTGGTGTCATTTGCAAGATCAGGAAATAGCCCAGAAAGTGTAGCAGCCGTACAATTAGCAGGATCGATTATTAGTGACTTTTATCAGGTAGTTATTACCTGTAATCCGCATGGCGAATTGGCAAAAAGCACGGAACAAGATGCGAATAGCTTAACAATCCTTACACCAGAACAAGCTCATGATCAAGGATTTGCTATGACTAGTAGTTTCACAAGTATGATGCTAGCTTGCTATGGATTATTTACGGTGTATCCGTTTACTGGTGATAATGTTTCTAAAGTAATTGCTAATGGTGGGAAACTAGTCAACCAACTTACGCCTATTGTCGAGGACATTTTACAATTCGATATAAAACGTATCGTTTATTTAGGATCTGGATTGCTCAGTCAATTATCTCATGAAGCAGCACTTAAAATGCTAGAATTAACGGCAGGTAAGGTGGTTGCTGTACATGAATCGTCATTAGGTTTTCGCCATGGTCCAAAATCAATTTTAAATGACGACACCATTGTTGTCCTTTTCATGTCACAGAATCCACATACGAGAAGATATGACCTAGATATGCTAAAAGAATTGTCCGGAGAAGATTCTAAAATGAAAATTGTCGCTGTTACAGAAAAAACAGATTCCGAGATAGAGGGATATGCTGACTGGGTGATTCCGGTAAATAGTGATAGTGAACAACTTACGAATGATTTTTATTTAGGTCTACTCTATATTATGTTTGCTCAAGTACTTGCTCTGAAAATGTCTATTAAGCTTGGTATTACTCCAGATAATCCGAGTCCTGATGGAAGAGTAAATCGAGTCGTGCAAGGAGTAACCATATACGAATACAACCATGCGTAACATAGGAGCCTAATTAGGTTCCTAAATAACAAATTTGATAGCACTTACATGAAGTGATTTATATAAATGAAGGGATGAATAATATGACAACACCGAACATTTTATTAACACGTATTGATAATCGCCTAATCCATGGCCAAGTAGGGGTCACATGGGTAAATCACTTAGGAGCCAATCTTGTCGTAGTTGCAAATGACAAGGTTTCAGAAGATGAGGTACAGCAAAGCTTAATGGATATGGTGCTTCCTGATGTCATTCAAGCGCGTTATTTTTCTTTGAAAAAAACGATCGATGTGATTCATAAGGCTTCTCCAAAACAAAAGATTTTTCTAGTCGTAAAAGATGTTCAAGACGCACTTGCCTTAAAGGAAGGTGGCGTTCCAATTGACCATATTAATGTCGGAAATATGCATTATGAGGAAGGAAAAAAACAAATTTCATCAACTGTTTCGGTAGATGACGAAGACATTCAAGCTTTTAAGAAACTCGATAAACTAGGAGTAAACCTTGATCTACGTGGTGTACCAAATGAAAAAGGACAAAATATTCTTGAGTTAATTTAAACGTAGATGGCAACACATTATTTGTGTAGGAGGAGGAATTGAGTATGTTAATGGAAGCTATACTAATTGCCTTATGGGCCGGAATCATCGGGATAGATTTATATAATGGATTAACACATATTCACCGTCCAGTTGTTACCGGTCTTGTTGTAGGTTTGATTTTAGGAGATGTAACTACTGGTTTAATCGTTGGAGGTACACTCGAGTTAATTTGGATGGGGATGGTACCACTCGCAGGTGCCCAACCTCCTAACGTTGTAATTGGTGGTGTTATTGGAACTGCTTTTGGCGTCATAGCAGGGCAAGATCCAAAGGTTGCGGTAGGAGTTGCTATACCTTTTGCCGTTGCTGTACAGGGATTAATTACACTATTCTTCACGGTTTTTGCTCCGGTCATGCATAAGGCTGACCAATATGCATTAGAAGCAAATGCTAAAGGAATAGAACGGATCAACTATATGGGACTAGGGATTCTATTTGTTTTTAATGCAGTAATTGCCTTTCTTCCCATCTATTTTGGAGCTGAACGAGCGGCTGCGTTTGTTGAAACAGTCCCGCAGTGGATTATTGATGGTTTATCTGTTGCGGGGGGGATTATGCCTGCAATTGGCTTTGCCATGCTACTTCGTATCATGATAAAAGTGGAGTATATTATGTTCTTCATTGTAGGCTTTATTTTAGCCGCATATCTAGAGCTTCCGATCTTAGCCATTGCATTAATTGGTTTAGCAATAGCTCTGTATGATTTCTATCAAAATAAGAACAAGCAAGGTCCTACACCGAAAGAGGAGGAGATAGCTGATGGTATCTAATAGTTATCAATATGAAGATACGGCTTCCGCACAGGACTTACAACCGAAGCAACTTCGACATCTAGCTTGGCGGTCATTGCTTTTACAGGCATCGTTTAATTATGAACGGATGCAGGCAGCTGGGTGGCTGTATTCCATATTGCCTGGATTAAAAGTGATTCATAAGAATAAAAAAGATCTAAGTAAATCGATGAAGGATCATATGGAATTCTTCAATACGCATCCTTTTCTAGTTACATTTATTATGGGTGTCATTCTAGCAATGGAGCAAAAGAAGGAAGATAGAGATGCAATTCGTGGTATTAAAGTAGCTACAATGGGACCTTTAGGTGGAATAGGCGATGCCTTGTTTTATCTAACCCTATTACCAATCACTGCTAGTATTGGAGCTTCATTAGCAGTAAACGGGAATATTCTTGGTCCATTTGTATTTTTGATCATGTTCAATGTTATTCACTTCGGAGTCCGTTTTGGGTTAATGAGTTATGGATATAAAACTGGAGTGAAGGCAATCAGTAAGTTGAAAGAAGGCACAAAGCATGTATCCCGTGCCGCATCTATTGTGGGGTTAACAGTAGTTGGCGGGCTAATAGCCACTTATGTTTCTTTCAAAATTGATTATACGTGGACACAGGGTGAATCAGAATTAAATGTACAAACAGATATTTTAGATCAAATCATGCCAGCAATGCTTCCTTTAGCCTATACCTTACTTGTATATTGGCTACTAAAAAAAGGTCGTTCACCAATTGTGTTAATTGGCCTTACTGTATTCGTTGGTCTTGTAGGTTCATTCTTTGGAATTATGTAAAGTAAATTATATTTTATCCCACATATAACTGCAGTAAGCCCCCACTATGGGTAGACGTGGGATCGACTGCCAGTAAATGTACGATTGGTTCAAAGACCTTTAGGTCATACCCTTGTGGTACGAACAATCCGTTGGGGGAAATAAAACCCCAAGGTTTGAAGTTCACCTTATCCTAGTTTTATATCGAGAAAGGATGTTTGAGATGATTGGAATTGTCGTTACAGGCCATGGATCATTCCCAAATGGGATTTATGAATCTGTTCGGCTAATCGCAGGAGATGTAGAAAAATTAGAGGTCGTTCCCTTTGAAGAGGATCAAGATAAATTAGAAGAAGCACTCCTTAAAGCGATTGAAGTAGTTGATGAAGGGGAAGGCGTAGTCTGCTTTGCTGATTTAGCAGGGGGTACACCTTTTAATGTAAGCTCGCGAATCGCATCAACTAGAGATCAAGTGCATGTAATTGGTGGAACGAATTCACCAATGCTATTAAGTGGCTTGTTTCAAAGGCAGCAACCGATAGATAGCTTTGTTACTAGTATCATTTCAGAGGGAAAGGAAAGCATTAAAGCCTTTGAAGTAAAGAAGAAGAGAGCTGTCAATGAATCGGATGGTATTTAAAATAAGATGCTGCAGTAATGGGTAGCGGTAGTAGACAAAATTAATTCACGAACAGTATTACTCATTAGATAAGGGAAGTGTACAGGATGCACTATTTTATAAAAGCAGATCGGTTTATATTGGAAAATCATATAGCAGAAGCTGGCTATCTTTCCGTCGAAAATGGACGATTTGGTCATCTGACCAAAACGGTACCTGATTCTGCTGAAGTAATTGATTGGAGTGGTTATATGATTGCTCCAGGTCTAGTGGATACGCATATTCATGGTATAAATGGCTACGACATCATGGATGGCACGAAGGAAGCAGTTCGCCATATTTCAGGAGCCTTGTTAACACTAGGTGTTACAAGATTCTTGCCAACAACGTTAACATCCTCACGCTCTGATCTTGACAAGGCCATTCAAGCTGTTACAGAAGCTGTGGAAGAAGGCTTGCCAGGAGCATTGTCCGAAGGAATTTATTTAGAAGGACCGTTTTTTACGGAAGCGTATAAAGGAGCACAGAATCCAAAGTACTTTCAAGATCCTGACATTGGATTATTTGAGAAATGGCAATCACTTGCTAAGGGAAACATTGTAAAAATTGCCCTTGCTCCGGAACGCGAGTATGCTATGGAATTTATTAAAACAATGGATGATAAAGGTGTCTTAGTAAGTATCGGGCACACAAATGCTAGTTATGGTTGCTGTCAAGAAGCGATAGCAGCTGGAGCGCAAAACTTTGTTCATTTATTTAATGGTATGTCGGGGCTTCATCACCGAAATCCTGGGGTTGCTGGTGCTGCATTAACAGATACCAATGTTTATGCTGAACTCATTTGTGATGGTTACCATGTTCACCCTGATGTAGCGACTCTTGCACTAAAGGTAAAAAATGAAAAGCTGATGCTGATTACGGATTGCATGCGAGCAGGAATGATGCCTGATGGACATTATCATTTGGGAGAGTTTCCTGTCGTTATGCAAAATGGTGTAGCTCGCACAGAAGAGGGGTCATTGGCTGGAAGCACGTTAAGATTAATTGACGGTGTTAAAAATCTTCATAACTGGTCCGATCAAGCATTATTTGATATATGGCATTTGGCTAGTTTAACCCCTGCCAAGAGTTTAGGGCGCGCAGAAGAGATAGGAAGTATACATCCGGGAAAGCTGGCCGATTATGTGGTTTTGGATGACGAGTTGTCGGTTCAAGCAACAGCAATTAATGGGAACATAAAATATCGAAAAATGACAACAGGAAATGAGGAGGAGTAATATGGGATACGTGCAAAATACAGAAGATATGCTAAGAAAAGCTAGAAGAGAAGGTTATGCGGTACCTGCTTTTAATATTCATAACCTAGAAACGATACAAACTGTAGTAGAAACGGCACAAGAATTAAAATCTCCAGTTATATTAGCTGCTACTCCAGGAACGATGAACTATGCAGGACGCGCTTATATTCAAGCAATTGCTGAAGTAGCAGCAAAGCAAAATGATATACCTATTGCCTTACATCTTGATCATCATGAAACCTATGAATCTATCGTTGAATCACTAGAGTTAGGGACAAAATCAGTTATGATTGATGGGTCACATCATACCTTTAAGGAAAATATTGCGATCTCGAAACAAGTTGTTGATACGGCACATGCCTATGGTGCTACAGTCGAGGCAGAACTAGGGAAATTAGTAGGGCAAGAGGATGATTTAGTTGTGGAAGCAAAGGATGCCGCTTATACCGATCCAGATACAGTAGCTGAATTTGTTGAAGAAACAGGTGTTGACTCATTGGCTGTAGCTATTGGTACGGGACATGGTTTATATGAGACAGAGCCTGATTTAGATTTTGAACGGTTAGAAAAGATTAAGAATTTAATTTCTATACCGATTGTTTTACATGGTGCTTCAGGGATTTCGAAGGAAGATGTTCAGAAATGTATTTCTTTAGGTTGTGCGAAAGTCAATATTTCAACTGAATTAAAAATTCCTTTCTCTACTGGATTACGAGCACACCTCATGGAACATCCAAATGAAACGGATCCAAGAAAATATATGGGTCCTGCCAAAGCTAGGATGAAGGAAGCAGTTAAAGAAAAAATAGCAATTTGTATGAGTGCAGGAAAGGCATAAAACTCACAATATATAGAAGCGGTATTTTCTGCATATACAATAAGTATGAGGAAAAGGAAGTGGAGAAGTGATATTAACCATTACCTTAAATCCATCCGTAGATATTCGATATAGCATCTCAAGCTTCCAGGAGAATGCCATTAATAGAGTGACAGATGTCTCTAAGACGGCAGGAGGAAAAGGTTTGAATGTAACTCGAGTGTTACATCAACTTGAGGAGAATGTAGCAGCTTCAGGCTTTCTAGGTGGAAGCTTAGGTAGCTTTATTAGTACTGAATTACAAAAATATGGTATTGACAATTATTTTACGCCTATTAAGGGAGAAACGCGTAATTGTATTGCTATCATTCATAACGGTAAGCAAACGGAGATTTTAGAAAGTGGGCCAGAAATCAGTGAAAATGAAGCAGCATCTTTTCTAAGGGAGTTCGAAAAAAATGTTCTTCAGGCGGAAGTAGTTACTATTTCTGGAAGTCTCCCCGCAGGGTTAGACAGAACCTATTATAATCAGATGCTAGAAATTGCCGAAAAAGCTAGAACTCCTGTTTTACTAGATACTAAGGGTGAACTACTTGCTGAAGCATTACAGCATGATGTGAAGCCATTTTTAATTAAACCAAACCAATACGAGCTTGGTGATTTAATCGGTTCGGAAATTCTTCACGTAGATGAAATGAAGCAAGCTCTACAGTTGCCATTATTTAACGATATATCTTGGGTGGTTATAACGTTAGGAGAGACTGGTGCAGTGGTAAAACACGAAAACAATTTTTACCACGTCACAACTCCAAAAATAAATGCAGTTAATCCAGTAGGATCTGGGGATTCTGTTATCGCTGGTTTTGCTGCCGGGTTGGAAAGGAAGCTTCAAGAAACCGAATTAATTCGATTTGGTATAACCATGGGTGTTTTAAATGCAATGGAAGAAAAGACAGGGTCAATCGATCTAACGAAAATGGACTGGTGTATCCAGCAAATAAAAATTGATGTTTTGTAGTGCTTTTTGCTGAAAGACAGCTTCTACCAGTAATTTTCAGAGGCAAACAGTAACAAAATAAAGCTCCTTCACCTCGTTTACTTTAACTAGGTGAAGGAGCTTTACGTTCTAAAAAGCAGGATTTACACTGAAAAGTCTTATTAAGATGATAAGTAGTTGAAGTACATTTTGTGGATGTAGGCATATGATGATTATGGATATTATAATGTTTGAAAGGATTGAAATGTTATGTATTATATGCCTCAAGCTTATCCATATTTTCATTACAATAATGTAGGCACAGCTATGTACGATTCTAATAATCAGTCAAGAAGTACAGAGGAAAATTATCAAAGCCTTTGTGAATCTATACTTGAAGAAGTAAAACGAGTGGCTTGTGTAACTACGTTATATCAGGAGTTAGCAAATGTAGCACCAAATGAGGAACATGCCGATAACATTCGACATGCCCTAGCAGGAAAGAAAGACCATTTGGCACATGTTACAAATCTTTATATTCAATTAACAGGGGCAGAGCCTGACTATCAGGTAAATGACATCACTTTTGAAAGTTATCAGCAAGGTTTACAGAGAGCTTATGAGTTAGAAGTCGAAGGATACCAGGCCTATCAGAAAGGCTATTTCCTTACACAGCAGGATCCACAAATACGAAATATCTTTTTGGCTGCGCTAAACGGAGATCAAGTCAATGTCTCTAATGTTGAGCAAATACAAAATGGGAATTTTCGACGGCCAATGGATTATGGAGGAGAGCCGTTTGTCATTGATATAGAGGAAGCTACGAAGCAAAACAACACCTTTCGTACCGCTATTTGGACGGGGGACCATTTACAAGTAACGCTTATGAGTATTGATGTTGGAGAATCTATTGGCTTAGAAGTTCACCCATCGACAGATCAATTTTTGCGTATTGAAGAGGGAGAAGGATTTGTGCAAATGGGAGATCGTAAAGACCAACTTACTTTTGAAGCAAATGTAAATGATGACGATGCCATCATGGTTCCTGCTGGTAAATGGCATAATATAACCAATGTAGGAACCGATCCTTTAAAATTATACTCCATTTATGCACCACCTGAGCACCCTTTTGGAACTGTCCATAAAACAAAAGCGGAGGCAATGGCTGCTGAAAAGTACTAAAAATTTTGATCATAAAAGGATATCCACTCTAAAGGCGAATAATAAACTACGACAGCTTGTTGTTCGTCTTTTTTCCAGATTAAAACCCCGCCTCTTATTGGTTAATTAGGTATCATTCACTTAAAAAATGGCTCTATAAAATAATGAATAGGTTGATACTTGTCAGAATGGTTATTTGGGTCATATTCACATACTACTATGCTCGAATATCAATAAGACTTGTTAAATGATCGAATTCATTTCTTTAAAAAGAAAAAATCCAAGCAATGACCTCAAGGTCTGCTTGGATTCATATATTACAAGAAAGGGGGAGTTACAAGGGTAGTATAGTAATTCCCAATTACATCCATTTCTAAACCACCATTCTTGAAAAAGGGCATTGTAATTATACACAGTGAGGGAGTTAGCTTCGTCTGATTTCTTAAAGCCTATTTCTGTATAGCTTTTCTAAGCTACACCCTGAACGATTATTGGCTATACGAAGAGAAATCTAGCGAATCATAAGCTTTTTTAATAATGTCAGCATATACCTTAGCCCCTTTTTTATTTGGATGGACTCCGTCAGAAGCAAAGTAATTATCATGTCCAGCGCTAGCACCATGCCAATCTACTAATGTAACATTTGCCTGTTTTGAGGCCGTATCTGCTAATGTCCTATTAACGACTTGTTCCCAAGGTCGAGAAATACGCGTATTAACTAATAGAACTTGACGGTCATCACCAATCATCTCAAGCACAGACAAAAGCTGATCCTTTGCAAAGGCTCCGTTAGTACCAAGTCCAATAATGACGATCTCTCCTAATTTGTCTTGGCCTTTCAGTTGCTTTACTACATTTTTTGCTTGCTTCATTTGTCGACCAATGGAAGCATCTATATGGATGGAAGGGAAATAAGATTCGAGAAAAGGCGATACATTAATTAGTATCGAATCACCAATTGCGGTAACCTCTTTCTTATCTGAATTCTCATTTGCTACAGCTTCCTTTTCCTCCTCATGAGTCTGCTCTTTTTTAGTAGCATTATGCTTCTCTTCTTTTGGCAGTTTCGTTTCATGTTTGTCCTTATTCTCAGTGTTAGCAGGTATATTTTCTTCTTTTTCTTGTTTGAGAGCTTGCTCTTTTTCTATTTTTTCCTTAGTTGCTTTTTCCGCTGATTCTCTGTTTTCATTTATATGCTTAGACTCACTGTATTCCGTTAATAAGCTATCTTCACTATAGGAAGCATTCGAGGTGGAAGCATTGGTGACTAATTGTAGCGAAGTAAGTAGGATTAAGACACTACCACCAATAACGGTCCATTTATTCAATGGAATACGTGAAGGAAGTCTTGTAAAAGAAAGCTGTTTCCAAAATTTAATGAATCCATCATGACGAATAGGCCCCTCGATAAATTTCCATGATAGTGCAGATAAGCCAAGAATAATTGCCAATTGAATCGTTACTCGAATGAAAGAAATACCATTTGTATTGATGGCTGGTGTTGTTAGCATAATAACTGGATAGTGCCATAAATAGATCGCATATGAGCGGATACCTACCCATCTTAGGAACGGTAAATTAAAAAGGTTGCCTATACTGTTTGCCGGGTGAACAAGTACGGCTATGAGCATGGCTGTTACAATGGATAAAATGACCATTCCACCATAATAAAGAAAGGGTTCATACTGATTTGTCGTCCAAAGCATAACTAGTAAAATACTAAGCATGATTGAACCAGCAATATTAAGTATATGCTTCAATTTCTGAGGTATCTTTCTAGCAAGCTGTCCGCTCGGCCATATGATTGCTAAAGCTGCACCGATTAACAGTGAGAAAGCTCTTGTGTCTGTTCCATAGTAGACTCTGCTAGGATCCAGACCTGGTTGATAAAGTAACATCATTAGAATTGCGGAAACACTTGCGGTAATAAGCATGATTTTTATTAGGGAAAGCTTGGTTATGTAGCGCAAGCCTAACAGCATTAGAATTGGCCATATAATATAAAATTGTTCCTCTACTGCAAGTGACCAGAAATGGGTCAGTAATGATGGTTCTCCAAGCGTTTCGAAATAGGATTGATCTTGAAAAATATACCACCAATTGCTGATATAAAACAATGCAGCGATGAAGTCTGATTTGAACGATGCGATAATAGTGGGTTTGAATAATAATACCCATATAAATGTTAGAATTAACATAGCTAACATTGCGGGAAGTAATCGTCTTGCTCTTTTGATCCAGAATTTTTTAAAGTTGATGCGCTTGTTTTGCTTCCATTCATCAGCAAGTAGATCCGTAATTAAATATCCAGATAAAACAAAGAATATACACACACCTAGAAAGCCACCAGCTGCCCAATCAAAGCCAAGATGATAAAAAATGACAGCTAATACTGCCAGTCCCCGTAACCCATCTAATTCTGATATGTACCTTCGTTTACCATTTCTCCTTTTATTCAAATTTATATCCCCCTTTGTGAAGAGGATGGTTATATAGAACGTATTTTTCTTTCTGTGTGTATAATGTATTCATCGCTGTAATATCCTTTCTGTCTTTCCAAAGCTGTCAATTTAATAAAACATAGGTTTGTTACCTGTTAATATAATATATTAATATTAATTTCTAATAGATTAAAGGCATATAAAAGCTATCATTAAATCATACATAAGGAATTGGAGAGAATCACTCCATTATAAATTCTCTCCTAAAAAACTACTTTTTCCAATAGATCTATATGCCTAATACGGTTATTTAAATATGAACAAATTGTAACTTATGGAATAGCGAATAAATTCCTATTTACATGTTATTTTATATACTGATTCCCAACTAGATCATCAGCTATAACCTCTGTTGGAATAACGAATTCGACAACTCCCATATACCCTGGTGCAACCGTATAATCGTTAAATGAAATCACTAATTTATGGTCTTCATTGATATAAAAGTTTTGGTTAGGATCTATCTTTTCAAACTTATCGACTACGTCTAAATCCTCAATCCCTGCATTATCTACCCAATAAATTTTATCTGGATCTTCTTTTATTTGCTGACGCATTTGTTCTTTTATTTCTTCGCTAATTGTATTTATATAATCATTGTTTTTAAATAGGATTGGTAGTGTCAACATAATTTGCCTTTGTTTATCAATCGTATCATATTTCAGCGTAGTGGCTGATGATGCTTGTATTTCTTCTGTGTATCGCCCAATCGAAAGTAGTAGATCATTATTCGTTTTTACTTCATAGCCGGATTCGATTAGAAAATGACCATCTTCATCTTGCTCTATTTTTTGTGTGAATTCATCATACAATTTTTGATTCTCATTCACATATTTTTGGTTTAAACTATTTTCAAGATCTTTGTTATCCAGATTGTTTACCTGTGGTGTCTTGAGATGAGCATGATAATTACCATTCTCTACTTGAATATCCTGAAACGTTACTACTTGAATAACCGATCCCAAAACGGGTATCTTCGTTAAACTTTGAGCTAGAGCTGGGCTTGTATTTACGCTAATTACAAATAAGCATAATGCAGCGGCTACTCCTATAAACCACTTTGCTCGGAAAGTAGATCTTTTCTTCCGTGTATGAAGTGCCTTATGGACAGTAGAATCTAATTCTTTAGGGATTGGGGTATTTTTATATTGTTTTTTTAATTCTTTTATTTTGTTATCCAATTGCGATCCTCCAATTATCATTAGCCGTATACATCTGGCTAAATTAATTTCATTCCATTTTTTCTTTCAGCATTTCTAACGCTCGATATAATCTAGTTTTAATCGTGTTGTTGTTCTCATTTAAAATTTCAGCAACCTCATGTATTTTTAGGTCTTCAAAATATTTAAGTATGATAACTGTGCGATACTTTACAGGTAATTCCTCTAAAGATCTTTCTAAATCAATATTTTGATACGTATCATTTTTACCAGAGCTATAATAGTCTAGCGTATTTTCATCTACAAATGATGTACGTTTATGTTTCCGTAAAAAATCAAGTGAGGTATTTACAACGATGCGATAAAACCAGCTTTTAACAGATTGATTATCCTGAATGGAATGATGAGCCTTAATTGCTTTTTCAATGGATTCTTGAACAATATCCAAAGCATCTTCCGAGTTTTTAACATAACTATAGGCTAATCGGTAGAAATCCTCTTTTTTTTCTAAAATGAGTGAGATAAGCTTATCCTTCGATTTATTGCGCATGAGAAAAGAGCTCCTTTTGCATAAATACAACATGAATAGTAATATGTTGTAATAAAAAGACGTATGACTGAGTAAAAAAGTTTTGATTTTCTTTTGAAAAGTTATTCATGAGAATGATTCGATGAAAAGAAATCGTATTAGAATAATCTTATTCATTTATACTTCCCCATTTTAACTGCAAAAATATAGGGGGATCTCGAAGGTTGATTTTCTTATTTCAAACACGCAACCGTGGCTATTTCGCATATTGACAAATAGTTAGCAAAACAGTAATATTTTATTGTAATCGATTACATATAGAGGTGCGTGTGAAATCATGGTCACAATTCAGGAGGTAGCAAAAAGGGCAGGAGTTTCTGTCGCTACAGTTTCAAGGGTTATCAATAATCGAAGTAAGGTAAAAGAGAAGACACGAAATCGAGTTGAACAAGCAATAGATGAGTTGAACTACGAGCCAAGTGTTCTAGGACGAAATTTGCGAAATTCAGAAAGCAGGCTACTTCTTGTGTTAATCCCAAGTATTTCCAATCCTTTTTATACAGAAATTATTAATGGAATTGAAGATACTTCCATTAAAGAAGGGTATAATATTTTACTTTGTGAGACAGACTCGAATCCAAAACGAGAAGCTATTTATTTTAATTTAGTACGAAATCGGATGGCAGATGGAATTATTTTAATGGATCCAACTATCAATCGTAAAAATGTTTTGGAACTAGCAACGAACCATCCAATCGTACAATGCAGTGAGTTTGATAAAGAAGGGAATATCTCCTACGTTTCCATTGATAACGAGTTAGCTGCATATCAAGCTGTGAAGCATTTAATAAAGATTGGGAAAAAAAGAATAGCTTTCATTAATTCCGATGAAAAATTTTTGTATGCTCGTGAACGGCGTGCAGGCTATGAGAAAGCCTTTCGTGAGTTTAATATAGCTGTAGAAAAGAAAAGGATATATAATATTAACCAACTAAATTTTGAAAGTGGTCAGCAAGCGATGCGAACACTTCTCAATCAGGAAGAAAAACCAGATGCTGTCTTTGCTGTATCGGATGTACTAGCCATTGGAGCACTCAAAGAAATTCATGCCAATGGTTTGAAGGTTCCGGATGATATTGCCATTATTGGCTTTGATAAAATAAGTTTTTCCAATATGACACATCCAACGTTAACGACAGTATCGCAGCCAATGTATCGCATGGGGTGTATTTCAGCGTCCATGCTTATTAATAAGATTAAAGGTGAAGAAGTAGAAAGCATGCTATTAGAACATGAGTTAGTTATTCGTGAATCTACATAAGGAGGCTATGAACATTTATAATCTGTCTAATGCAAAGGCAATCGTTACGGGGGTAAGCCATGGAGAAGCAATAGGAGCAGCAATTTGTCGCCAGCTAGCGAAAGCGGGTAGTTCCATTTTCTTTACGCATTGGAAAGCAGTAGCAGACTGGCCAGAGAACTTTCAAGCAGAGTTGGCCGACATAGGGATAAATAGTGATCACATGTGTATTGATCTATCTATTCCAGATGCACCACAGAAAGTCTTGGACGTAGCTGTAAATAGCATAGGATCACCAACGATTTTAGTAAATAATGCAGCTCATTCGGAACGAGATGGCTATGAAAAGCTTAATGCTAGTAGTTTAGATGTTCACTATTCAGTAAATATGCGTTCAACTATGATACTTTCTACTCTATTTGCACGTCTATTTAAAAAATCAACTCAAACCGCTGGGAGAATTATTAATTTGGTATCTGGTCAAGATCAAGGGCCAATGATCGAGGAATTAGCTTATGGAGCAACAAAAGGTGCTATTTCTACATTTACAGTGAGCCTTTCCGCAGAAGTAGCTCCACTAGGGATTACCGTCAATGCTGTTAATCCTGGACCTACAGATACAGGGTGGATGTCTGATGAGGACAAGCAGGAACTAGGCAGTCAATTTTTAATGGGGAGAATTGGTCAACCAACGGATGCAGCAAGACTAGTCACCTTTCTTGCAAGTAAAGAATCAGCATGGATCACTGGGCAGGTCATTCATTCTGAAGGAGCTTTCCTTAGAAAGTAAGGTGATTTATCCACATATAACTGGCAATAATATCCCCACCTTAAGCAATAAGTGAAACGAATAATGGTAAGTGTGGGTTCAACTGCTAGTAAATGTCTGATTAGTTCAAAGGCCTTTAGGTCATACCCTTGTGGTACTAACAATCAGCTTACTGATTGAAGTTTCACTTTTTCATATTCAAAAAATCGTTGACAACATTTTAATAAGGGTTATAATTAAACCATAATGTAATCGATTTCATTATTTGTAATATTCAATAAATGCACAAACGTGAAATCGATATAATTTTAAGGGGGACTAAAATTGAGGTTATCCAAGTATGTACTTAGTAGTTTGCTATTCATTGCTTTAACTTTTTTCTTAATTGCTTGTAGTGATTCAGCATCAGAAGATGAGAGTAAAAATGAAAACGATTCAGCAGATAATTCTGAAGATACAACAAAGGATGACGAACAAATTACTATTGTTTATGCACGTGGAGTGGATACATCACCTGCTACGAAAGCAGTTATTAAAGCTTTTGAAGAAAAGCATCCCAATATTAACGTGGAGGAGCGAGAGATGCCAGCAGATACAGGGCAGTCACATGATCAATATGTAACCGCTTTCAGTTCGCAAAGCTCCGAAATTGATGTGTTTAATGCAGATGTTATCTGGCCAGCTGAATTTGCCCAAGCCAATTATGCACTAGAATTGGATCGATTTATTAAAAAAGATGGTATAGATATGAATGCATATTTCCCAGGTACTGTAGCAGCTGGGAAATTTAACGGTAAACAATGGGCAATGCCACAATATACTGACGCTGGTGTATTCTACTACCGATCAGATATCGTAGATGAACCCCCGAAAACTTGGGATGAATTAATAACAATGGCAAAGGAATTCCAGGGTGAAGAAGGTACGAAATTTGGGTATCTAATGCAATCCGCACAGTATGAAGGATTGATTACAAATGCTATCGAATATATTGCTTCATACGGTGGACAGATTGTTGATGAAGATAATAACGTCGTAGCTGATAGTCCAGAAACGGTGAAAGCATTAGAAAAAATGAAGGAAGTTGTCGGGTCTGAATTTGTTCCAGAAAATATTTTAAATTTTAAAGAAATAGAAACAGAAAATGCGTGGATACAGGGGAAATCAGTGTTTGCTAGAAATTGGCCCTATATGATGGCTTCTTCTAATGATGAAGAACGTTCTGAAATTGTAGATAATGTTGAAATGGCAATGCTTCCTGCAGGAGATGAAGGTAGTGCTGCTGCGTTAGGCGGATGGATGACCATGATCAACCGTTATTCCGAGCACCCAGAGGCAGCCTGGGAATTTGTAAAATTTATTTCTGGACCAGAGGGACAAAAGATTTCTGCAATAGAAGGTGGACGTGCACCAACATTGATTGATCTATATGATGATACAGAAGTGCAGGATGTCAGCTTGTTATTTGCTAATTCAGAATTTCGCGAAGTATTACAAACTGCTGTCCCTCGACCGGTATCACCAATATATCCAGAGATTTCAGATATCATGCAAATTGAAATTTCAAAAGTGTTAACTGGTGATCAATCTGCGCAAGATGCCGCAACAAATATGCAAACTAAAATGGAAGCTGCGATGAAGGAGTAATACAGTTAAAGAAACAAATAAGGCAAGGTGGGGAAATTATGCTCATCTTGCCTTTATCCCGCATATAACTAGCAGTAAATTTCCCACTTCAAGCAAGATTGAAACCAATATTGGTAGTGAGGGATAAAAAAACTCCACGGATTGAAGTTTTACTTTATTAATAGAAACTTACAGGCTCTAGTATTTTGGTTTTCAATTAACTACTCTTGCAATAGGGAGGTAACCATGAGGAAGAAACGAAGTTTTCAATTAAATGAGAAGCAGCTTGGATATGCGATGGTAATACCTTCATTAATTCTTGTGTTTGTTGTTGTTCTTTGGCCAGTTGCTCAATCATTTTGGAATAGTTTATTTGATTATCGATTAAATGATCCGAATCGTTCAGAGCTTATGTTGAGTGCGACTATCGATCTAGAGAGATATGTAGATAATCATTTTTATATAAATAGTCAACTAGAGGAGTTGGCAACTGCTGCAGAAGATGAAGAAATAACCTCCACAATTACGAACATAAATAAAGAAATTAACAATTATCATTCCCAACTGCTAGAGGATGATAAGACGAAAGAAAAAGTAGGCAAAGTTGATGAATTAATTATGAACTTCCAACCAGTTACAGATTCTGAGCTGAAATATCAGAAGATAGATAATGACTTTGCTGAAACATATCGTGATGCATTAAAAGGTTATCAAGCTGAATTAGTGAAGATTGCCGAAGCTAGTGAAGCTAGTGCAGTGGCAGATAATTATCAGCAAGCTGCAGATCTACTAGGTGCAACTGCAAAAGCTATTTTAAAATCAAATTTTATTGGTTTTGATAACTATGCAAAATATATACAGGATGCACGTATGTGGAAATCAATTTGGAATACAACTTTTTTCACTGTAGTTACAGTCGCATTAGAACTGATACTTGGTATGTGCATTGCGTTACTAATCAATCGTGCGTTTAAAGGAAGAGGCATTATACGTGCATCGGTTTTAATACCTTGGGCAATTCCTACAGCAGTTGCCGCCATGATGTGGGGATTTTTATATGATGGACAATCAGGAATTGTTGCACATTACTTAGAAGTATTGAATATTATTCCAGATGCATCATGGTTACTATCTACTTCTTCTGGAGGAATGTTTTCTATTATATTAGCTGATGTTTGGAAAACAACTCCTTATATGGCATTACTGTTATTAGCAGGTCTACAGACAATTCCCAATTCGTTATATGAAGCATCAAATGTGGATGGAGCTAATAAATTTCAGCAGTTTTGGCGAATTACATTACCATTATTAAAGTCTTCGATACTTGTTGCTTTATTATTTAGAACACTTGATGCGTTTCGTGTATTTGATTTAATTTTTGTATTGACTGGTGGGGGTCCAGCAAATGCTACGGAATCGATCTCCGTATATGCATATAAAACGCTATTTGCCCAACAGAATTTTGGAGAGGGCTCCGTGCTTTCTGTAATCGTTTTCTTATTTGTAGCCCTAATCAGCTTTATTTATGTGAAACTAATCGGCTCTGATTTATTTGCTGGGCGTACAAAATGAGGAGGGAAGTCATGAAGAAACGTGGAAATATTGGATTTTACTTTTTCTTAATCGTATTTGTCTTGTTAGTTATGTTCCCTTTCATATGGGTATTTTTAACATCTATTAAACCAACAAATGAAATCTTTTCCTCATTTAAATGGTTTACTACTGATCCATCACTATCATCGTACGAGGCTGCATTGACGAATCGACCGTTATTACGCTATATGCTAAATAGTTTTGTGGTATCGATACTAACTACTTTATTATCCTTGGTATTTGCATCCTTTACCGCCTATGCAGTAACACGATTACCAATTAAAGGTAAGGGATTAATTTTAGGGCTTGTATTGGCGGCATCAATGTTTCCGCAAATAGCGATCATTTCACCAATGTTTAATTTGGTTACAGGTTTAGGATTACGTAATAGCTATCTAGGGCTAGTTATACCGTATATTACAATAAGCCTACCACTATCCATTTGGATTTTATCGACTTTTTTCCAGAAAATACCTTATGAGTTAGAAGAGTCAGCAAAGCTGGACGGTGCTAGCCCATTCCAGACATTTCGAAAGATAATCTTTCCTTTAGCAGCTCCTGGTGTATTTACAACGGGTATTTTAGTTTTTATTGCTGCATGGAATGAATACTTATTTGCATTAACTATAAATAGTGATGATGTATGGCGTACAGTTCCAGTGGGGATATCCATGTACCAGAGTCAATTCTCTATTCCGTGGGGGGATATTTCAGCAGCTACTGTTATTGTTACCATACCAATTGTAATAATTGTGCTCCTTTTCCAAAGAAGAATCGTTTCCGGGTTAACATCTGGTTCGGTAAAAGAATAAACAGTGTAATGTCAATATAGAAACAATCATTTACTAGGCAATATACATGGAATTCGCTACTAAATATAAAGGGTGATCAATATGATGGAAAAACTACGTGTTGCAATAATCGGCTGTGGAGGAATTGCTTTTGGTAAGCACTTACCAAGTCTATCAAGAATTAGTGAGGTTGAATTAATAGTATTTTGCGATTCAAAAAAGGAAAAAGCCCAGAAGGCGGCCGATCAGTATGGCGTTGCTAATGCCATGATATATGAGCATTATAAGGAGCTTTTAGCTAACGAATCTATCGACGTCGTTCATGTGTGTACACCGAATATCTCTCATGCAGAAATTACGATAGCTGCTTTAAATGCTGGGAAGCATGTCATGTGTGAAAAACCAATGGCAAAGTCAACGGAGGAAGCAAAAGCAATGTTGGCTGCTGCAGAGAAGTCAAATAAAAAACTTACGATTGGCTATAACAATCGTTTTCGTCAGGATAGTCAGTATTTGCGACAGGTTTGTCAGCGTGGCGATTTAGGGAACATCTATTTTGCAAAAGCACATGCAATTCGCAGGCGTGCTGTTCCAACCTGGGGCGTGTTTTTAGATGGTGAAAAGCAGGGTGGTGGACCATTAATTGATATTGGTACACATGCATTGGATTTAACCCTTTGGATGATGGACAATTATGAACCTAAAGCTGTAATGGGAGCAACACATCATCAGTTAGGTAAGAAAGAAAATGCAGCTAATCCTTGGGGGGCATGGGATCCAAAAGACTTTACAGTTGAGGATTCAGCGTTTGGATTTATTACGATGAAGAATGGAGCTACAATCATTCTGGAATCTAGCTGGGCACTAAATTCATTAGACGTTGATGAAGCCAAATGTTCATTAAGTGGAACGGATGGTGGTGCAGACATGAAGGATGGATTACGTATTAATGGAGAAGAATTTGGTAAGTTGTATACAACAAATGTAGATTTAGATGCTGGAGGTGTCGCTTTCTATGATGGAGAAACAGAAAGTGCAGCTGATTTAGAAGCACGCCTTTGGATTGATGCAATTATGCAGGATAACGAACCGATTGTAAAACCGAAGGAAGCTTTAGTGGTAACCCAAATACTAGAAGCAATCTATCAATCTGCCAAAACTGGTAAGGCTGTATATTTTGATTAATAGTGAAGGAGGTAGATGACAATCATCCAAGTAGCATTATTGAGTAGATGGCATGTTCACGCGGACGACTACGCGCGTGAAGCAAAGGATAATAAAGCATTAAATATTCAAATGGTCTGGGATGAAGATACAGCAAGAGGTGAGCAATGGGCAAGGGAGTTAGGTGTACCATTCGAAGCGGATTTGGATTGTGTCTGTGCAAATCCATCCATTGATGCTGTTATCGTAACGACACCGACTCATAGACATAAAGAAATACTTATAAAGGCAGCTAAGCATAAAAAGCATATATTTACTGAAAAAGTACTAGCATTAACGGTAAAAGACTGTGAAGCAATTCTAGAAGCTGTCAAAGAGCAAGGCGTTGAAGTGATGCTTTCACTTCCTAGACTTGTAGAAAAAGAGTTTTTGTATGCTGAGAAAGCGCTTGAGCAAGGCTGGCTTGGGAAGCTATCAATGATTCGCTGTCGTCTTGCACATAATGGTGGTGTTATTTATGAAGGAGAAGATCGTGGCTGGCTCCCAGAACGATTTTTCAGAAAGGAACAGACAGGTGGAGGGGCTTTAATAGATCTCGGAGCACATCCCATTTATTTAATGAATCGTTTAGCAGGAGAGGCAGAAGCTCTTTATGCACGTTTACAACAGCAGGAGAGTGATCAAGTGGATGATACAGCTGTCGTCACGGTCGAGTATACGTCTGGAGCATTGGGAGTTATTGAAACGAGTTTTCTTTCACATGGCAGCCCATTTCAATTGGAATTATATGGTACAGAGGGAACTTTACTGGCAGAAGAGGGAGAAGTGAAAATAAAAAGCATGCATGTAAATGAAAATAATTGGACGTTAATGGATGAGCCAATGACTGATAAGCCAAGACCATTGGAGCAATGGGTACAAGCAATTAAAGAACAAAAACAACCAAGCATTACGAAGGATGATTTTATAAAACTTACGTTAATAAATGAAGCATCTGTTCGATCACATCAAGAAGGAAGACGAATTATAATTAACAAAATGTTAACAAAATAATGGTGACATAAGAATTAAAAAACTTAATAGGCGAAGGGGATATACTACAAGATGAAAATCACAGTTTGGAACGAATTTCGTCATGAACAGGAAAATCCAATAGTTGAAGCGATTTACCCCAAGGGTATTCATCATACTATTGCCCGGTTTTTAACGGAAGCAGGTTTTAAGACACAAACAGCTACACTAGATCAACCAGAACATGGCTTAACAAATGAAGTACTAGACAAAACGGATGTTTTGGTCTGGTGGGGACATAAAGCACATGAGGAGGTTGAAGAAGCGATTGCAGAACAGGTAAAGACACGTGTTCTAGAGGGAATGGGGCTAATTGTTTTACATTCCGGACATTTTTCAAAGGTATTTAAAAAGCTAATGGGAACAACTTGTGATTTGAAATGGCGTGAAGCAGATGATAAAGAGCGGCTTTGGGTAGTAGATCCAAGTCATCCAATTACGGAGGGTGTTGGCGAATATGTAGAACTCGAGAAGGAAGAAATGTATGGAGAGCACTTCGATATACCTGCGCCAGATGAATTGGTTTTTGTCAGCTGGTTTGAGGGAGGAGAGGTTTTCCGTAGTGGGGCTACATTTAAACGAGGGCAAGGGAAAATCTTCTACTTTCGACCAGGACACGAAACGTATCCAACCTATCATAATCAAGAAATCCAACGAATTATTACTAATGGTGTGAAATGGGCCGCGAGTCCCAAAAGTAAAAAGCCAACGTATGGTAATAAACAACCGTTAGAAGAAATTTCCAAGAAAGGATAGATTGGAAATGGCATCGTTACGTGTTGCGGTGATTGGCTGTGGAAGTATTGCTAGACATAGACATTTAGTAGAATATCAAGCCAACGATCAAATCGAAATTGTTGCTGTCTGTGATATCATTCATGAGCGAGTTCAAGAGATAGCAATAGACTTTCAAGCGAATGCTTATACAAATTACCAAGAACTGTTGGAGAAAGAGAAGCCCTGTATCTATTGCAGCTTTGGAGGCTGGCTGTCATGTGTTATGTGAGAAGCCAATGGCAACAAGCCCAGAAGAGGCGCAATAAATGATTGCTACTGCGAGTAAATATGGTAAAAAGTTAATGATTGGTCATAATCAACGATTTGTACCTTCTCACCAGAAAGCAAAAGAAATTATTGAAAACGGTGAGTTAGGAAAGATATATAGCTTCCGAACGACATTTGATCATGGCGGACCAGAAGGTTGGAGTATCGATGGGAAAGCGAGCTGGTTCTTCCAAAAAGATCAAGCTTTCATTGGAGCAATGGGTGTACATAAGGCAGATTTAATTCGTTATCTTCTTGGCGAAGAAATTAGAGAAGTAGCTGCCTTTGTGGAGACAAATGCTAAAACGGAGACGGATGTTGATGATAATTCTGTATGTATTCTAAAAACGGAAAGCGGCATTATCGGAACAGCAAGCTGGGCTTTATGTTTCAAAAGAGGATAATGCGACAACGTTTTATGGTGAAAAAGGCATCATGCGTTTAGAAGCTGATTCGAACTATTGTTTTATTGTACATTATGTAAATGGAGAAGTAACCAAGCATGATTTGGGTGGTATTCAATCTAATGAAGCAGGTGGGCAAACCTCAACTCATGTAATGGATCACTTTGTAGGTTCGATTCTTAATGACACAGAACCTCTTATTAATGGCGAAGAAGGACTCAAGTCACTTGACGTAATGTTGACAGCTTTAGAATCTAGTAAAACCAAACAATATTAGAAAAATATAGGAAGGTAAGTTATGGATAAATTACAAGTAGGTTTGATTGGTGTAGGCGGAATCGCCCAAAGTAGACATATTCCAGCGTTTCAAGAATTACAAGAAAGCGTGGAGTTGGTTGCCGTACAAGATGTTAATCAAGAGCGAGCTTTAGAAGTAGCAGCAGCTTATTCGATACCACAAACGTTTGCGCAATATCATGAATTATTCACTGTTGTGGATGCAGTTGTCATTTGTACACCGAATAAGTTTCATGCAGAAATTGCAGTGGCCGCATTGGAAGCAGGTGTTCATGTACTATGTGAAAAGCCGATGGCGATGACGACGGCTGAGTGTGAGCGAATGGTAGAAGCTGCAGATAAAGCAGATAAACAGTTGGCCATCGCTTATCATTATCGGCATACAGATTCAGCACAGCTTGCGAAACAGGCAGTTTTACAGCAGCAAATTGGCGATCCATTGGTAACAAGGGTTCAAGCATTGCGAAGAAGAAAGGTACCTGGTTGGGGGGTTTTTACCAACAAAGAATTACAAGGTGGAGGTAGCTTAATTGATTATGGCTGTCATTTGCTAGATTTAGCAATCTGGTTATTAGGAGATCCGAGGCCTGTCGAGGTTATGGGTACAACATACAATCGATTAAGTAAACTACCGAATCAACTTAACGATTGGGGTAGCTTTGATCATGAAACCTTTAATGTCGATGACCATGTATCTGGCTATATTACCTTTGAAAATGGCATTTCCATGTTATTAGAGTGTTCATGGTCAGCCAATATTAAAGAAGATACAAAGCATCTAAGTATTTCTGGAGTAGATGGGGGGCTAAGTGTCTATCCGTTTGAATTGTATCAACCAAGGCTTGGAACATTTATGAAGAGCGATGCTGAGGTAGAACATAATGAAACTAAGGCTGGATTTGCTCAAGCAGAAAACTTCGTTAATAGCTGCTTAGGGAAAGCGGAATTAGTAGTAAAACCTGAACAGGCATTAAAGGTAACGAAAATTATCGATGCTATTTATCAAAGTAGTAAAACTGGAAGCAGCGTGAAATTAACATAAGAAAGGGTGGAGTGACAAATGAAACTAGGCGTATTTACTGTATTATTTGCAGAAAAATCGTTTGTAGAAATGCTTGATTATGTCGAAGCATCAGGGCTTGAAGCAGTTGAAATTGGAACAGGCGGCAACCCTGGAGCAGCACATTGTAATGTCGACGAACTATTAGCAAGTGAAGAGAAACGAAAAGCATACTTAGATAAAATTCATTCAAGAGGTTTAAAGATTAGTGCATTTAGTTGTCACGATAATCCAGTCTCTCCAAATAAGAATTATGCACAATCCTCTCATAATACCTTTATGAAAACGGTGAAATTAGCGGAGCTTATGAATGTGCCAGTTGTTAATACGTTCTCTGGCACACCAGGTTCCAACGAGGAATCGAAATATCCGAATTGGCCCGTTACACCATGGCCAAACGAATATTCAGATATACTCAAATGGCAATGGGAGAAAAAATTGATTCCTTACTGGAAAGAAGCAGGTCAATTTGCCAAGGATCATGGTGTGAAAATCGGCCTTGAATTACATGCAGGCTTTCTAGTGCATACTCCGTATACGATGCTTAAATTAAGAGAAGCGACAAACGATGCTGTCGGTGCTAATCTAGATCCAAGCCATTTGTGGTGGCAAGGAATCGATCCTGTTGCTGCAATAAAAATTTTAGGAAAAGAAAATGCAATTCATCACTTTCATGCAAAAGATACGTATATTGATCAAGATAATGTTAATATGTATGGGCTTACCGATATGCAGCCATACGCAAGTGTCCAAAGTCGTGCCTGGACTTTTCGCTCTGTCGGCTATGGTCATAGTGAAAAAGAATGGTCCGACATCATTAGTGCGTTACGTACGTATGGGTATGATTATGTAATTAGCATTGAGCATGAAGATCCAATCATGTCCATTGATGAAGGCTTTCAAGCAGCTGTAAAGAACTTAAAAAGGGTAACGATTAAAGAAGCGCCCACCGAGATGTGGTGGGTGTAGTGCGAACAGCCTCACAGCATAGTTGCTGTGGGGTTGTTTGTAGTTGAATAATGATGAAGTTCACAGGGAAAACGCCGAAGTTCACAATTTGAATATTTTTTTCAAAAAGGTAGAATGAAGGTAATACACTGTTGTTTACCCCACATATAACTGACAGTAGGATTCCTAATAATTGAAGTTTCACATCTAATCGTTGTAAAAGAAGGGGGAAATGAAGATGATAGCTGATGGTTTATGGAGTATCATTCCATTTGTAATGCTGATCGCAGGTTTCGTTATTATAAGAAATCGTAAGAGGGCAGGAGTGACAGGGATGAAGACTGCTCTTACGCCTATTTGCTTGTTATTATCCGCATGTATCAATTATGTAGCATACGTGTTTCAGCTAATGGGGATTGCTAGCTGGGGAATTTCCATACTTTTATTAGTACTTGCCGCTTATTTTACGAAACACTTACCAAATGTCCAAACATAAAGAGAAAAAACTAATTGTAATTTGTCATCGGTTAAAACAATATCCGTGAGCTAGGTACTAAATAGATTTAAGCTTTGCTAATGTTTGCAAATCGAGATTAAATTTTTTCTCAAAAAGAAGCCAATGGTCATAAGGATGAAAATGGGTAAAATGATATCTCTTAATATGGTAAGAAATTCTCCCATGCTACTAGCCTCCAATTGCTGCTCATTTAGGAATTATATGTATGAACAAGATTAGTTTTCTCCAACGATAACCTTTCCTGACAATACAAAGAGTTTAAAACATATTTTCTTACTTTTTTATTCTAGTTGTCAATCTATTTTGAAAGATCTTTACAATTCTTCGTACAATAGCTAACATGTATAAAATAGTATGTTCATGCTGAGGGGATGAAGAACGTGCAAAGCTTTACTTATTCAAATACATTAAAACGGTTGCCGCGTCAATTCTTTGCCCATCTTGTGCAGAAGGTTGAGCGGTTAACAGAACAAGGTCATGATGTAATTAATCTAGGTCAAGGAAACCCAGATTTACCTACTCCTATTCATGTTGTCAAGGAATTACAAGAGGCAGCTGAAAATCCTTTGTATCATCAATATTCACCATTTAGAGGCCAATTTTTTCTAAAAGAAGCTATTTCCCAATATTATAGACGTGAATATAATATAAACCTTGACCCAAATACTGAAGTAGCTATTTTGTTTGGGGCTAAAGCTGGTCTAGTAGAAATAAGCCAATGTCTACTTAATCCTGGTGATTTAGCTTTACTACCAGATCCAGGTTATCCAGATTATATGTCAGGTATAGCATTAGCTGATGCAAAGATAGCGTTAATGCCATTACTAGTAGAGAACCATTTTCTACCGGATTATTCTAAAATTTGCAGGAGGAAATGGGAACAGGCAAAGCTGATGTTTTTAAATTATCCGAATAACCCAACGGCAGCACTCGCTAGCAAAGCGTTTTTTGATGAAACAGTTGCTGTTGCAAAAAGATACCATACATGTGTTGTTCACGATTTTGCCTATGGAGCAATGGGATTTGATGGGAAAAAGCCTCAAAGCTTCCTGCAATCTAAAGGAGCAAAGGATGTTGGCATAGAAGTGTATACCTTGTCAAAGACGTATAACATGGCAGGATGGCGAGTAGGCTTTGCTGTTGGAAATCATTCTGTTGTCGAAGGTCTTAATCTCATTCAAGATCATTTGTATGTCAGTATATTTGGTGCAATACAGAAAGCTGCTGAAGAAGCATTGCTTGGAGATCAGTCTGCAGTAGTCAAGCTTGTCAAAACGTATGAACATCGTCGAAATGTCTTTGTAAGCAAACTCCAAGAGATTGGTTGGAGGGTAGAACCTTCGAAAGGAACCTTTTTCGCCTGGTTACCCGTTCCAGAGGGCTTTACATCCGAGTCTTTTGCCGATCTCTTGTTAGAAGAGGCGCATGTTGCGGTAGCTCCAGGGAACGGTTTTGGAAATAGAGGAGAAGGTTATATTCGGGTTGGATTGCTTGTAACTGAGCAACGTCTGGTAGAAGCCGTGGAGAGAATTGGTAAACTCAAACTATTTACAAAGTAGGATTGACAAACAGAGCCAATTTATAATTATTGAGCTTTGTTAAGCAATGGGAGATGACGGCAAAGTAGAACCTTAAAAAAGTAGTAAAACGAACGGAGGTATGGGAAAAGTTAAAAAATGTGTAATTTCCTAAAAAAATCACATAGTAAGAGAGAACAGTCTTATACTGTTCTACTACTTTCCCTAGGAGTGAATTCCAATGGCAGAAAATCGTAATAAGCTAGTAGTACCAAGTGCACAAAATGCGGTGGATGCGTTGAAATATGAAATCGCAAATGAGCAGCATGTTGAGCTTGGAGCTGACACAACTGCACGTGAGAATGGATCCGTAGGGGGCGAAATGGTGAAGCGAATGATAAAAATCGCTGAACAAGATCTCGCTAATCGAAAGTAGTTATATGAAAAAAGGAGGACACTTTTAAGGTCCTCCTTTTTCAGCTTTGGTTTTCTTATGGTACTCCTTAATTATAAGTCATAAGTGTCCTATTCAGCAGGAGATTACCTTTGCATGTAATCTTCTTTGGCGAGGACCATCAAATTCACAAAAATAAACTCCTTGCCATGTACCAAGGACAAGGTCTCCATTTTCAATAATTAGTGTTTGTGCGTGCCCTAAAGTACTTGTTTTTAAATGAGCAGCAGTATTTCCTTCAACATGTTTATCTTGAACGTGATTCCATGGATAAATTTCATCCAAGCGCATTAGCATATCCGACTTCACATCTGGGTCTGCATTTTCATTTACTGTAATTCCGGCTGTTGTATGCATGGACTGTACAACTAAAATTCCATCTCTTATATTATTTTCACCAACCCAGCTTTTTAATTGGGCAGTAATATCGATCATCTCCGAATGTTTTTTGGAAGTAATAGAAAATATTGTATTCATGATACATCATCCTTTCCTTCTTGTTTATAAGTATTATTACGTGAATAGAAGAGGAAAATGAAATAAAAAAAGCGGAAGCACCCGATTAGAAACGTAGTGACCGGAGCGAGTCAACGGAGATAAAGGAATCACGGTGAGCTTGCGAGCCGATGATGACTTATCATAGGGCGATTCGTGAATTCGCATCGTATCTGGGTGCTGGAGCTGGACGCGGCTCAATACGCCCATAATTATCCACATGGGCAAATTTTATTTGAGTTCCTAGACTATAAAAAATATCTGTATAAAATCCGTCGCAGTCATGCCTTATTAGAAAGAATTTAGTGGTCGATATAGAACAGCCCCTTCTGAAGATGAACAAAAGACTACTCTACGTAGACTCCTCGAAAAGGAAGAACGCTTTGTCTGTTCCTCTATAAAACTAATGTCTAACGAGATCAATCATAAATTTGTATCGATCTGCACGGTAAGAGGACTTCACAACTTCTAATGTATGCTTGTTCTCTAAATTAGTCGTTCGTTGCATTAAAAGAATAGGTGCGTTTTTTTCTATTTGTAAATGCGTTACTTCCTCCTCTGTGGCAATAGCTGCTTCGATGACTTGAAAACCGTCCGTGATTTTTAATTGTAAGTTATTCTCAATATACTGATATAGTGAATGCTGAACAATATCTTCCGTAATACCCATTACTAAATTTGCTGGGATATAGGTACGCTCTAATGCCATCGGAATATCTTCAGCTAGCCGAATTCGTTTGATTTCATAGACAGGTGCATATTCCGGAATATTCAACTGTGATGCAAGTTCATTGTCGGCAGGAACAATTTCAAAATGAAGAAGCTTACTGCTCGTTTGCATGCCTCTTGCTCGCATTTCCTCCGTAAAACTCGTAAGGCCATGAAGCTTTTGTTCAAATTTTGGACCCATGACAAAAGTGCCCTTACCTTTAATTCGATAAAGAAGCTGATCATTTACGAGATTAGTAATGGCCTGTCTTACTGTCATTCGACTAATATTATATGTTTCAGCAAATTCACGTTCGGACGGTAGTACATCACCTGGTTTTAAATCATTATTTTCAATTTGTTGCTTAATATATTCCTCCAACTGATGATAGATCGGGATGGGGGAGTTTTTATTAATCATTTTAAGATCTCCTTGAAATCTATATTTACATTTAATATTGAATATATGTAAACAAGTATGGTTTTATTAGGGTTTTCCTCCATTTTGGAGAGTGTCCTAAGCGAGCTATATTGGACGCTCTTTTAACGGAAGTTATTTTTCATGTTTCTTTAGATGGGTAATGTTACTTAGCTTTTTAGGCATATATTTTTAGAATAGCACCCAATTATATAGTTGTCTAGCGAAGTTGTTGTTTTTAATAGAAAATTATAAATAATTAAAGCGTTTATAAAAATATATTGGTATATGTACCTATATAAATAATTTAGGACGTAGTGAATCAAGTCAATGGAGGCAAAATTTCTTCATATATACGGAATTTCTGCACTCATTTTTACGGAAAATCATAAATTCAGTTGACGATTACTATTCATTGGAGTCCTTTATCATGGGTAATAGTTACTGCAAAACTAAAAATTGTACGGAACCAATTTTGCATCGGCTTTCAAGAGTTCGCTTTACATAAAGCAGTTAGTTGTTTTGATTAGGTATTGAGCTGGTAATTAAGCTGATCATGATAAATGGTGCTAGTAAAATGATATAACAAACTTATTTGAATAGATGATAACGATTATTTTTTTATCCCGCATATAACTGGCAGTAAGCCCCTCGCTTCAAGCAATAAAGAGAAAGCAATCTGGATAAGTGTGGGGTGGACTGCCAGTAAATGTCCGATTGGTTTCAGGGCCTTAGGCCATACCCTCGTGGTACTAACCATCCGTAGAAGATAAATAAGACTCTCAACTAATTGAAATTCCACTTTATAAATATTGACATTTTTCAGAAAACTGGTACTATCGGTATAGACAACTAAATGTTACTTTAGTTGTATTATTTGTAATAACAAAACAAGGGGGAAATCATGTTGGAAAAAAGGAGTATTTGTTTTTTACTATTTGTTATGTCAATCTGCGTACTACTTCTTGCTGCTTGTACCGGTGATGAAAATACTGATTCATCAGGGGAATCAAACGGTAAAGAAGCCAACGCAGAGGAAGATGTTGAATTAAGAGTTGTTACTACAATGGCAGGTACCGATCCAGCAGGAGAAGTATTCGAGAAGCTTTTAGAAGAGTTTAAAGCTGATAATGAGCATGTTTCGATTATTAATGAATCGCAATCTGCTGATGCAGGAACGATACGTACTAAAGTAAATACTGATTTTACGTCAAATAATGAACCAGATCTTATGTTTTATTTTAATACAGTAGATGCTGAAGGAATTATTGAAGCTGGTAAAGTAGTGAATTTGGAAGAGGCTGAAGGTGTTGATCTTTCAAATTATGATTCCATGCTAGAACAGCAACGTCGTGAAGATGGGAATATTTACGCTGCACCACAAACTGGATTTTATGAAGGATTATTTGTAAATAAGAAGTTATTTGAGGAACATGGTGTTGAACTACCAACCACATGGGAGAAATATGAAGAGGCAATTAAGAAATTTGCAGAGACAGATATTATTCCAGTAGCCGCATCTACCGAAGATTCTTATTATGTAGTTGAACATTATGCACTAGCAGCAGGTGGAATTGAAAATTATAACGCGAGCTTGGCTGATCAAAATGTTGCATGGGCAGAAGGCTTGGATAAGATTGGGGAACATGCTGAAATGGGAGCGTTCCCAGAGGACGCAGGTACAATTGACTTATCCATCGCTGCCAGCCTATTTCATCAGGAACAAGCTGCGATGCTTTTCGAAGGATCATGGGCTTGGGGGGCAATGCCTGAGGAGATTGCTGAAAATATAGCTGTATTACCAATGCCGGTATATGGTGATGGAGGCTCTACTGGTGATGTTGTAGGTGGTGCTTCACAGGGATGGTTCATCAGTACCAAGGCTTATGAAGATGATAAAAAGCGTGATGCAGTTGTTGAGCTTTTTAACTTCTTAACATCTGAGGAAAATATTGTACGAATTGCAGAAGCTACTGGACAGGTTCCTGCGAAGGGAGCATTAACAGATCTACCAGAAAATATCGCTGCAGGTCATAAAATGGTAGAGGAGGCGAATGCAGTTGCTTCACCAATTAATGATAGGATTTTACCTGAAGCATTTACGCATATTCGTACAAGTGTACCACAAATTGTTAGCGGTGAGAAAACAGGTAAACACGTTCTGGAGGAGGCTGCTGCTCTAGAGTAAATAATCAAAATGTTTGAATAGAAGCAGCAACTGTTTAGTTCCAGTAGTAAGTGGATATATACTGACGATAAAGAAAGCGCTGTCTGTGGAAAGGGAGTATATTTCAAATGGCCAGGAAGAGGGTCTGGGGCGAAGCAAAAATAGTTAACCCAAAAGCCGAATTTTGATACGAAGCGCAGTATTTTGCTGGAGCCATGATAGAACCTGTTTCAAGTAAACAAATAATCCGAATTGATTCAGGTGAAATCGTTCTTATTATTATGTGAATAAAAAACACATTTGTCTCAGCCTCCTCCTGCAAATAAAATCAAAAAGGGGTTTATTATGAAGGGTGATAGATTAGTTATATTTCTTTTTTTAGCACCTGCTTTTTTAATTTCAGCAATCTTTTTGTATTATCCTTTTTTTGAAAATATTGTTCAAAGTTTTTATAACACCGATGGTTTTTTTAATTCTAAATTTATCGGTTGGGATAACTACAAAAGACTTTTTGAAGATGAGATTGCAATTGGTGCAACGTTAAATTCATTAGAATTAATGCTGTATGTAGCTGTTTTCCAGGTAGGTATTGCTTTGGTATTAGCTGTAATGGTTGACTCCATAAAACACGGTGTTCGTTTCTTTCGTACAACCTTCTTCTTTCCAATCGTTATTTCTGGTGCTGCTATCGGGCTACTATTCACATTAATTTATAATCATCGAAATGGATTACTTAATGAAATATTAGTGAGATTAGGGTTTGATAGAGTGCTTTGGCTTACAGAACAATCTTCGCTTTATATGGTTGCTATTCCTACAATTTGGAGTTATGTAGGGTTTTACTTTTTAATCATATTAACAGCAATTGAAAAAATTCCAGATGATTACTACGAAGCAGCGAAGCTGGAAGGTATAACAGGTTTTCAACGAATGACCAAATTAACGATTCCACTTATCGTCAGTGACTTAAAAACATGTCTAGTACTAGCGATTACAGGTGCTCTGAAGATATTTGAACTAGTTTATATTATTACAAGAGGAGGACCAGCAAGATCCTCCGAGGTACTGGGTACATATATGTATCAAAAAGCCTTTAATGATGGTGCGATTGGTTACGGAGCAACATTAGCGGTGCTGATGGTCGTAATTGGGCTTTCTCTAGCATTTTTAACAAACAAGCTTTTGGGTAATAAAGATGAAGTAACATATTAAAGATGCTTAACAGGTATAAATTAGCAATGATTTTTTGAACCTTATTAATTAGAAAAAGAGGTGAAAAGATTTGCGTACAGAAGTTAATAGACTTACATTTTGGGAAAAATTTCAAGGTCGATTCTTTTCAAAATCGAAGTATGGAAAACTTTTTATATACACCATTCTTATTATATGGTCGATTTCAACCATCTTCCCACTAGTCTGGGTATTTTTAAACTCCTTTAAACCATCAAGAGAAATCATTACAGATACATTTAAACTACCAACTGATCCAACATTGCAGAATTATATCAATGCATTTGATACAATAGATATCGGTAGAAGTTATCTGAATAGTTTTATTATGTCTGGTTCAGTTGTTTTTTTTGTATTATTCTTTGGTGGATTAGCAGCCTTCGTAATGGCTCGATTAAGCTTCCGGTTACGCGGGGCATTACAGACGATATTAGTTATGAGTCTATTAATTCCAGCATTTGCAACTATCGTGCCCGTTTATCGGATGATGATAGATTTAGAGCTTGTTAATACGCACTTGGCATTGATTATTCCGCAAACAGCAGGAAATCTTCCGTTTGCTATCTTGGTCATTAGTGGCTATATGGCTACCATACCTAAAGAATTAGAAGAAGCTTCATTAATGGATGGTTGCAGTCGCTGGAAGATGTTTACGAAAGTGTTCTTACCTGTTTCGCTCCCGATATTTGGTACAGTAGGGACCTTCGTCTTTTTATGGTCATACAATGATTTGTTCACATCTCTTGTATTAGTTGAACAAGAACATGTTCGGCCAATTGTTGTATTGCTATCACATGTTAGCTCTCAGTATGGGACAGATTATGGATTAATGACAGCTGCTATAGCTATGACAGTAGTCCCAGTCATTATCTTTTACTTATTTGCACAAAAAACAATTGAAAAAGGTGCAACCTCAGGTGCAGTAAAAGGATAAACGTAGGATTACACGGACACTTTGGCACATATAATCTCTAACTAAGTTATAAATTTAGATGTTAGCATATTCTATAATGGAAATTGGAGGAATTAGTTATGAAGCTAATGCTGAAAGGCGCTACAAATAATCTGTTATCTGCAATAAAAGAATTACAATCAGATTTGAATTTTGAATTAGCAGAAGATGGTATCCCTATTTTAATTAAACAAGCTGATAAAGGGTTGTCAGTTTCATTAAAGAATGGTCAAGGGGAAATTGTCTATGATAAGAAAGCGGCTTTCTTCAGAGGATTAGGCTTGTTGTTAGAGAACTATGCTCGGTCAAAAACATTCCATATTGAAGAGGATGCACAGTTTGAAACTATTGGTCCAATGTTTGACCTATCACGAAACGCAGTAATGAAACCAGAACGATTTGAGGATATGCTTCGTAAGCTAGCACTAATGGGCTTTAATTCTGCAATGCTATACATGGAGGATGTATATGAAATTGAAAGCCAACCATATTTCGGTTATATGAGGGGAAGGTATTCTCTAGATCAATTAAACCAGCTGGATGATTATGCCCATCAATTTGGTATTGAGCTTATACCATGTATTCAAACACTTGCTCATTTAGAGGAATTTTTAAAATGGAGTGATGCAAGTGGATTAAAGGATACGCGCGGTGTACTGTTAGTTGAAAGTGAAGCTACCTATACATTTGTTAGAGACATGATAGAGTCAGTAACGAAGCCTTTCCGAAGTAAGCGAATTCATATTGGTATGGATGAAGCAGAAGAACTTGGGAGAGGCGTGTATCTAAATAAATTCGGACATAAAGATAGATTGGAATTAATGACTAGTCACCTGAATAGAGTGCTTGAAATTGTGGACGAAAATGGACTGATGCCAATGATGTGGAGTGATATGTTCATGAAGCTTGCCTCTAAAACGGGGGATGCCCATTATGATTTAATGACTGAAATTCCTGATGAAATAATTGAAGCAACACCGAAGAATGTTACCCTCATGTATTGGGATTATGCACATACGAAGAAGGAAGAATATCTGGCAATGATGAAAAAGCACAAAGCATTCGGAAGGAAGCCTGCCTTTGCAGGTGGAATATGGGTTTGGAATACATTTGCCACAAATTATGGCTTGTCTCTTGGGGCAAGTGATGCGGCATTACAGGCTTGTAAACAAGAGGGTATTCAAGACGTATTTGTAACGCTATGGGGAGATGACGGTTATGAAAATAATTATTTTTCAGCAATGTTAGGGTTACAATTATATGCTGAGCATGCGTATGCACGAACGTTGGATAGAAGCAAGCTTCATGATCGGGTGAAGTTTTGCACCGGTATTGATGCAGAGACTTACCTACTATTAAATGAGCTTGATGCCATACCTGGTGTAGATCCAAATAATAAGGAACAAACGAATCCATCAAAATTTTTACTATGGCAAGATGTATTATTGGGTTTATTTGATAAACATGTGGAAGGACTTGATTTATATTCCCACTACAAAGCATTAGCAAACAAGATACGTGTATCAAGAGATGGAAATAATGCGTTGGATTATATTTTTGATGTCCCAGAAAAGTTGGCTGAATTGTTGAGTGTGAAAGCAACGATCGGTGTACAATTAAAAGCAGCCTATGATAGAGGGGATAACAAAGAATTAAAGCATATTGCAGATCAGGTACTTCCTGAAATAATAGATAAAGCAGAGGTGTTACGTTTGGCCCATCGTAAACAATGGCTACATATGCATAAGCCGTTTGGCTGGGAAGTAATTGATATTCGCTACGGTGGCTTAAAGTCAAGGCTGGAAACTGCTATTTATCGAATTAATGAGTATGTAAGTGGAGAAATCGATTTTATTGACGAATTGGAACAAAAAAGATTGTATTATCATGACATTGAAAACTCTACAGGCTTAGGATGGTCAAGTTATTATTATCGGATGGCATCACCTAATGTATTCTTTCACGTACTGCCAATTTAAGGATAGAAGGAGGGATACATATGGAAACTAGTTCTCGAGCTTATCACGTATATGTAGGTACTTATGGCACTGAACATGATCATTCCTTACACGTACTATCCCTGCAAACAAGTAATCTAAATTTAAGATATTTGTCAGCTGTTAAAGGGATAAGGAATCCTTCCTACCTTACTGTAAATAGCACGCAAGATGTAGTATATGCTTGCAGTGAAGTAGAGGATGGTGAAGTGGTTTCGTATCGTATAAATGAAGCTGATCATAAGCTAACCGAACAAAGCAGACAGAAAACAGCTGGAAATGGTCCGTGTTATGTAACATTGAGTACAGACGAAACGCATTTATTAACCGTGAATTATGGTGAAGGAACTACTACTGTACATCAGGTATTAAAAGATGGCTCGCTGGGTCTTTTAACGGATAAAGTAGTCTATAAGCAAGGTTCCCATCCGCATACCATTATGTCTATTCCGAAGTCGAAGAAATATGTTGTAACGGATTTAGGTCTAGATAGGCTCTATCTCTATGAATTTAATGAACAGCAAGGTAAACTGATACTACTATATGATTTAAAAGCCAATGCTAAATCAGGGCCGAGACATATAGCGATTGCGGACAGTCATCGGAAAATATATGTTGTCAATGAATTTAATTCAAAAGTTGCGGTCTATCAATATGATGCTTCCATTACTAAGCTAGAGCTTATCCAAGAAGTTCGGACGATTCCGAAAAGCTTTGAAGGTGTTAATTATGCTGCAGATATTCACATTTCTCATGATATGTCCTATTTATATGTTTCTAATCGCGGTCATCACAGTATTGGTATTTGTAAAATAGATAGTAACGGATTATTAACAGATGCTATCTGTGTATCCTCAATAGGTGAATGGCCTCGTAATTTTACATTGATACCGAATGAAAATTTGCTCTTGGTAGCAAATGAGCATTCTAATACAATCGTACTTATGAAGCTCGGGAGAGATGGAATTCCAACGTATACAGGAATTGAGTATCCGATTAAATCACCAGTTTGTTTGAAAGCTTTACCTACTATTTAAGATGCGAACTTAAAGAAAAGAGAAGAGGATATAAAAACTTCGAGCTACTATCCGAGGATACGGGTTACCCTCTGGATAGTAGCTCTTCGTAAGTGCTTTGTTAGACAAAGTTAAATGGAATCATGTAATTTGCATAGCTTTAGAGCATGATTTAGCATAAATGAAGAGATTGAGAGATAGCGAGACAAATAATATTAAAACCTATACTTTCTAATTGACGGTGATCTCTTGGCTCAGCTAACATTGCTACCATGATGCACTTAGACGAATGCGGCCTTGGATTCACAAATTATTCCTACTCTATACCGCATAACTGGCAGTAATCCCGTACCTCAAGGAATAAAGTGAAAGCAATATGGATAAGAGGTGGTATCCACTGCCAGTAAATGTCCGATTGGTTTCAGGGCCTTTAGGTCATACCCTTGTGGTACTAACCATCCGTGGGAGTAACAAAACCCACCACGGATGGAAACTTCACTTTATCTTATCTAATTGCTTAATTAAAGCTTTGGCATTTTTACTGTTCTGAGCATCCTTACGTATTACTGCAATTTTGGTGTTTTTTTGAATGGCTAAATTGGTGAACAATGAATGGTTGGTTACATCTATGCCATATGGGTGTTCTTTCGTATCATTCTCCTTTTGATAAAATAATAGTTGGGCAGATGCTGAAAGCTCTAATTGATCTAGAGAAAGAAACGGTCCATCTTCTACAAAACGATGAAAGTAATTGAGGTCAAATATGTAAATATCTGGTTTATTTGCTTCGATTGCAATCTGACCTTTTTGGAAGTTTGCCATGTCTTCTGCTGAATTTACTTCCTTTGGTGTTTGCACTAGGTTAATATGTATGCTTTCCCAATTAGGGAATATATGTTGAATTTCGTGCTTTAGGGGAGAAAGGTTCTCTTCTTGATAGCTTCCAAAGAACATGATGTCTATATCTGCTGGTAGTTGATCTGCTGCATTCGATTTGGCAATCTGCTTTTCTATAATAGTGTAGCCTAATGAACTTATAAGAAGGAGTAAGAATACAGAAAATATGGTGTGGTATTTATAATGATACAGAAAGTTTTCCATACGTTCGCTAACTGTTTCTCGTGTTGGATCTTGTTTCTTGTTATTCATAAGCAACGATCCTTTTTTTAATAGATTGCTGTGCTAGTTGCTCCTGTGATATTATTTCAATCATTGTAACATCGTTTATTTTCTTTATTTCTTCACATACTTAGGAAAATGATGAATGTCAGTTTATCTGGGACTTCCCTCACTCGTACTAAGGAAGGAAATTGTCTCCAGATAACTAAAAGCAACATTCATCTGTCTTGAAAAGACCCTCCTTCCATGAAGAAGAGCCTATTTTCAGTTCTTATCCTATTTTAAAATTGTTCCTAATGAATAGAAATAAGGGAGAAAATTGCTGTTGTTGTTAGTTGATGCAGTACCTTGACTAACTAGCTTCCAAACTCCAGCTTCACCAGGTGTTTCACCACGTGTCCACCACTTCGCCTCGTAAATAGCACCGTTATAGGTAACTTGATCACCACCTAAATAAGCAGTATTAGGATCCCAAGCTGGAATATCACCCGGATCAGGATTATTTGGGTCACCTGGTTCAACATAATCCCCGTCAAAATTTGCATCAATTACATTATAAAAAGCATTTGCTGTGTCGGCCACTTCCCAATAGGCTAAAATAACATGATATCCAGTGTGATCTGGAATTACACAATCATGATTAACGGTAAATGGCGGGCGTTCTCCATTATCATTAATAGAACAGAATAGCTCAAAGTCAGAACGCTCTAAAGGGTCATTTGGGTCCCAACCTTCTTTCGTAATATAGTAATCCCACTTATCTGTTGCATGTGCTGCTGTTAACGTCCACTCAAAAGTAAATGGACCGCTCGTCATAGGAACCTTTGCCCATCGATCCTCTGTTTGCGCATCTAGCTCATAAAAAATGTTTGCACTAGCAATTTTTCCGTCAGGTGGTCCTCCTTCTGGAAAATTCCCAGGTGCTTCAAGGCTTTGTGGTTCATAGATAATTGCTCCACAATCGTAATTGGCTCCGTCTGCGCATAATAAATTTCTGCTTTCTGGATTGTTTACATATCCATGAGCAGAGACAGAGCTGGCAAATGCAATGGAGCAAATTAACATAACGAATGCCCCAAATGTAAGCTTAATCGATTTCGGAATAAATGTGAGCGAATTCATTATACTCCTCCTAAAACTGGTTTATGCGAAAAGTATATTGGGAATTTGGAATGAATATTGCTTTGAAAGGTATAGACAACTGTAACTTAATAAAGCAGTACTACTCCCCCTTCCTTTATACAATTGTTATAACTTTTCGCTAATATAGATTATACATCACTACAAATAAATATCAACAGAAAATTAAGAATTAACCGATAATTAGTAAATTATACCCTGCTTATGTAAAAAAATTATATAAAATAGTGATTATATACCAACTTTTAGTAAATGGATTTGTATTATAGTTGTTATATTTTTAAAAGAAATAATAAAAAAAATATTGAAAATATTAAAAAATACTGGTATAGTCATCTTATCAAATGATAGCGCTTTCTTGAATTAGGGGGGATGTTCTACGTGCGAGCTGAGAGTATGCATAGGAGGCAATTTAAAGGAAACCAGCGCCTTGTAACTCGATACTTTAGGCAATTTGATCTGCAAATGATGGTTATTCCGGGGCTATTGTTTATCTTTATTTTTAATTATATTCCGATGTATGGAGTGTTAATGGCTTTTCAAGATTATAATATCTTTGAAGGAATGGCTGGCAGTGAATGGGTAGGATTTAAGCATTTTGAACGCTTTTTTGAGGATCCGCGTTTTCTGGAAATCATGAGAAATACTATCGTTCTCAGTGTTCTTAAAATACTTATCTGTTTCCCTGCACCAATTATTCTAGCATTAATGTTAAATGAAGTAAGACATATGATGTTTAAGCGGGCAGTACAAACCATCACCTACCTTCCACACTTCTTATCATGGGTTATTGTTGCTGGGTTCGCTACTTCTATATTAGCAACAGATAATGGAAGTTTAAACATGGCACTAGAAAAAATAAACCTCATTGATAAACCAATCAACTTTCTATCTATCCCAGAGTATTTTTGGACAATCATTATAAGCACTAATTTATGGAAGTCCATTGGCTTCGCTTCCATTGTCTATTTAGCTGCAGTTGCTGGAGTTGATCAGCAATTATATGAGGCTGCTTCCTTAGATGGAGCTAGCAAATGGAAGCAGATTTTCTTAATAACGATACCATCCATTATGCCAGTAATTGTAATCTTCTTTATTTTAGAAATAGGTAACCTATTAAATGCTGGATTTGAAGATTTATTGCTACTAGGTTCGAATCCCGTCTTACGAGAAGTATCTGATGTTATTGATACATATGTATATCGGGTTGGAATTAGTGATGGTCTCTATTCCTATGCTGCTGCAATAGGATTATTTAAAGCTGTAATTAGTGTTGGATTATTAACATTAGCAAATCAACTTGCACGTAAGAGTGGTAACAGTCTATGGTAAGCGCAAGTGGAAAGTGGGAGCATACAGCATGTTGAAATTAACGTTTGGTGATCGTTTTATGGTAATAATGATATATATTTTTTTAACATTACTAGCTTTTGTGACGTTTTATCCATTTTGGAATTCATTAGTTATTTCTTTCAATAATGGTCAGGACACTATGCTAGGAGGAGTAACTTTTTGGCCTCGTGATTTTACTTTAGATAATTATGAAATTGTCTTTCAGGATAAACGGTTGGTGAATGCGTTTATGATCTCTGTGGCTAGAACTGTTGTTGGTACGATATTATCTGTGCTTGCAACAGCTATGCTAGCTTATGGGCTTTCCAAAAAGGAACTAGTAGGAAGAAAATATTTTATGGTTTTTTGTATTGTAACGATGTTTTTTAGCGGTGGTTTAATACCAACATTTTTACTAGTGAGAGGCATTGGTCTTATGGATTCGTTTTGGGTAATGATTATTCCATCATTAATATTAGTTTGGAATATGATTATCTTTAGGACCTTTTTTCAACAGTTACCGAAGGGTTTAGAGGAATCTGCGAAAATAGATGGAGCTGGATATTGGGGAATATTCTTCCGCATCGTACTGCCTTTATCTGGGCCTGTAATTGCTACTTTGTCCTTATTTACGGCAGTTTTTCATTGGAATGATTGGTTTTTTCCGAGTATCTATATTACGTCAGAGAATTTAATTCCAATTCAAACGTTATTACAAAAAGTATTAAATTCAAATACTGTTAGTTCGCAAATGAGTCAAATAGATGCAGGTGCAGCTGCACATATGGGTAAGGCAGCTAACACGGTAACAGGTAAATCCTTGTCAATGGCAGTAATGATGGTAGCTACTTTGCCGATTATCATGGTTTATCCATTTGTGCAAAAGTATTTCGTTAAAGGTGTTTTGATAGGGTCATTAAAGGAATAGGGAACATCTTATTTAAAGCATTTGCTTTGAAGATAAATTTTTGTAAATAAGGAGGATGAAAAAGTGATATCATCAAGAAAAATTTGGATTATGATAATGGTATTATGCTTTGTACCTATCATTATATCGGGCTGTAAAGACAAAGAATCTAATGTCGAAGCCGATACAGGAGGGAAAGAAAAACGCGGAAACGATGAATTATTTAAGTTAGGTGAAGAACCATTGGAAATTACGATGTTTGGTAATTATGATTGGTATACGATGCCACCCTGGGGAGAAGATGTAGCGACAAAATGGATTAAAGAAAATAAAAAGGTGGATATAACTGCGATTGATGGTGGGGGAAATGCGGCACAGCGACTTAGTACGATGATAGCAAGTAATGACCTTCCAGATTTTATATGGTTGGATAAAGGAACAGATGTAGAACGATTACGTAAAGGAGGAGCTCTGGTTCCACTCGATCCTTACTTAGATAAATATACAAATTTGCAAGAGTGGTTCGGAGAATCTGGTATCAACATGCTTCGTTCTGAAGATGGAAAATTATATCAATATCCAAATTGGTATAATGCAAAACCATTTGGTAATGCGGGTTATGTAGTTAATAAAGGGATTTATGAAGAACTAGGCTCGCCACCTCTTGAAACGACAGAAGATTTATATAATTATTTAAAGCAAGTAAAAGAAAATTATCCAAATATAACACCATTCGAAACGGATGTAGAAGGACAGGGAATTAATGTTTTATATTCAGCATTTGCAGAAAATCAGTCTCCATCTAATATTAGAATAAATGCTGTTCCTGAGGGAGATAAGCTAACATCTATTTTTACGAATGAGGAATATGTCGAATCACTACAATACGCCAGTAAGCTTTATCGGGAAGGACTTATTACACAAGATGCATTAACACAGGATCGCGACATGGTTACAGAGAAAGTATCGAGTGGTAGAGTTGCTGTATATGCATCTGCTAGTCCTACGGATTTAGCGCGGCCTGGTCATTACAATTTACAGGAAGAAGACTCGGATGATGGCTATTTTATGGTTTGGCCGATCGCAAAAGCGGGGTTGAACAAAGATAATATCTATCCGGGGGCTTATGACATGATGGGATGGAATGTAAGTGTCATTACGAAAAGTGCTGAAGATCCAGAAGCAGTATTTGCGTTTTTGGATTGGTTAACAGGACCAGAAGGGCAATCAGTGCTTATTTTTGGACCAGAAGGAAAGTACTGGGATGGTTTTGATGAAGAAGGATACCCTCAATTTACAGAAAAGTATGTAAGTGACCCAGAAGGTGCTGGGAAAATAGAAGAAGATACATTAAACTTCCAATGGAATGGAAATTCAAATTTTCTAGACACCGCAAAAGCTAAGTTTACAGAGACATTACCTCAGGAAGATCGTAATTGGACGACGCATTGGCAAAATGAAATTACGTGGAAAACACAATATGATGCAACTGCTTATTTAGGAATTGATCCATTACCGGAAACCACCGAGGGCCAGATTCAACAAAGTGTTGGGGAAATTGCTGAAGTGGCAAGAGCGGAAGCACTAAATGCGAAAAGTGATGAAGAAGTTATCAAGATATTGGAAGAGGCAGAGAAGAGTGCACAAAGCGTAGGTTATGCTGATTTACTAGCATACAAGACTAAGGAATGGCAAAAAAACTTAGAAACACTAGGCAAATAACATATTATGTAGCTGTCATTATGCAAAGGGGAACCAATCGGATATTTACTGGCAGTTATATGCGGGATAAATTACTTGATTGCTATCGGAAGTTATTATAGAACTTCTAGTCCACGGGTTAAATGCTTCGTTGATTGCAGATAGGTAATATTTAGTTGAGATAGGAGCTGACTCCTTTGGTGCCAGCTCCTATAAGAATAAACGGAGTGTGAAGAAACATGATGCTAACTGGAAGGCTAGAATCGCTTTATAATATATTTGACTGGCTGATGAAGTTCATGACAACGAATATCATATGGGTTCTCTTTAATTTTCCAATTGCCTACGCTATCTTAAGTATGGTTTTTGCGAAGACACAAGAGGAGGTATATTTGCTAGCTATTACAATATTGGCTCTGTTCCCTTTTGTTTTTTTTCCAGCAACTACTGCAATGTTTGCCGTAGTAAGGGAATGGGTGATGAAACGAGAAAAGAAAGGATTCATAAGAGCATACTGGAATTTTTATAAGGAAAATTATATTCGTAGTCTTTTAGGTGGTGTGTTCTTTACAATTACTTGGGTTGTGTGGTTACTTAACTATCATTTAGCAGCGGTTGAAATTGGATCTGGCTTATTTTATTTTTTCATAGCCATTACTATTTTTATTGTTGCTTTTACTAGTTATTTTTTTGCTGATACCGTTCATTTTGAAGTGAGCATCATTTATTCAATTCGTAAAGCATTATTTATGGCGATTTTCCATTTACCCTATACAATAGCAGCTGCAGGAGCTGTTAGTATTTTATTGTATATCATCTATCAAATTCATCCATTATTTTTAGTACTCTTCTCAGGGCCTGCTATTGCGTACGTATATTTCTTTGCTTTTTATCAAATATTTTTAAAAGCACAGGCGGCAACCGAAAGTCAATAAAATACGAATATCGTTTCAATAGAACTAGTATTTTTAATACGTATTCATTTCTCATTTGTTACTAGTCTTTATTCTTACTATTATCATCGTCTTACGTCTGTACTACACGTTTTCATTGCTTGGAGTACTTCTTTTTCTGTTGCTCTTGGTGTATCGCCAACAGTTGTATGAGCAAGAATCGCTGATGCTACTGCAAAATCTACAATGTCCTGATTACTAAAATCTTCGATTAAGCCGTGAATAATCCCACTAGCAAAGGCATCACCAGTTCCAATTCGATCTAAAACGGAAAATGTCCGTTTATTAGAGAACGTAAACCTTTCTTCCTTATATAAAAAACCCATTAAACGATGCGTTTGATTATCAAGAATATTGCGATGTGTTCCAGCGATAATAGGAATATTATACAAATTAGCAACTTTTGGAATGAGGTCCATAAGTTGATTACGTTCACTTTTCTTTTCTGTATACATGCCTAATGTATGCAGGGCATCCTTTTCGTTCATTATCACGATATCAGCAAGTTCAAATATTTCTTCATAATGGCTGCGAGCCTGATGATGGCCATTCTTTCCCCATAGTGAAGGACGGAAATTACAATCAAAAATGATGGTTCCGCCTGCTTTTTTTACTGCATGTGCAAAGGTTTTTAATTGCTGTCTAACAAGATCATTCATCGCTAATGTAATCCCACAAAAATGAACGATATCAATTTGTTCAGCAAGTTTCTCAAAACGATAGAAATCGTGAGTCGCTGTATTAAAGCTACTCTCCATACGATTAGAATAGGTTACTCTGCTTGGCCTAACACCAAAGCCATTTTCTAAAAAGTACATACCAAGCGATTGACCATGTCGTATAATAAAGGAGGAATCTATACCTAATTTTTGCAAAAAGGATTGGGCTGCATCTCCTAGGGGAGTAACAGGTAACGTGGTTACGATTGAACCTCTATGTCCAAAACATGTAAGAGCTCCGGTAATATTGACACCTGTACCAGAAAAGCTATAGTTTAATGAATCTGCTTGTGAGAGTAATTTGTAATCAGGAACCTGCAATCGCATCATGACTTCACCAAATGCGGCAATATGCTTAATCATATGTATCAACTAATTTCTTCATGATGTCAGTTAACGCATAAATATCTTCAATATTTGTTTCACCAGTCTGTTTACTAATAATGGAAGAGTATACATGAGGAATAATTTTAGGAACATTTGCCGCTAATGCGATTTCCAAAATGGTGTTAAAGTTTTCTTTATTTATTCCACCAGTAGGCTCTAATCCAAAATCTTCCTCCCCACATGCCTTGGCAACAGCCTTGTATGCCTCAATCGTTGTAAGTCCTTTCATAGGAAAGAATTTAATAGCATTTCCTCCCATATCGCGAATTAGAGCAATTGCAGATTTGATAGGTACAATAGCTTGCTCCTCTATAGTAGCACTAATTGCTCCAGTGGAAATCTTAACGAGGTTTGGATCCTCCGTAGGAGATACTAAACTATTAATCCAGCTATTACGTTCACCTAAATTAGCTCTTGTTGCTCCAACAGCAGGGAATACTTGATTAATGTGGTCACAAGCATAATGCTTTACAATTTCAGCAACAACAGAAGCTTGTTTATTATCTCCCGCTCCTAGTCCAATAGATATGGCTCCGTCTATCGCTTCTCCATAAGCTTGCATAGCTGCAATAGCATTATCGATTGTTTGATAATCTTTTGATAGTACTCCAATTAAAACATGTCCTTCAGCAGCTTGGAAAACTGCTTTGGCATTTTCGGGGCTATTGGCTAAAACATTCAATGCGACACGCTGCTTATAAAACCGTTTTTCGATGGCTAGCATGTTACATCCCTCCTACGTATGTTTTAATACTTTCTTTAATAATATGGATATCATCATTCTTTAATGAACGTGGGTCGATATCAAAAAAACCTTGGTTCGCCCCATAATCTCTTGTATAGATAGCTATATTGCCATTACGAAGCTGTTGGGTTAATTTTTTTGCAGAGATCGAAGCAATATTGGCATCAATCTGAATTCGTGCTCGATATATAGCTCGACCTGCTTCATCTTGAACAACCGTTACAGTTATACCGGAAATATGATTTAAGTCTTCTAATTCTGTTAAGACTTCTTTTTGCAGTAGACTATTATCAGGCTTATTCGCATATTCATCAAGCGCTTTAAGTAAACCAAAAATAGACTCTTTACCTACTTTCATACTTCGGCCAATTCCATGCAATTGTACCTTTATCCATTCGATGTATTTTCTTCTACCGGCGACAATACCGGAGGTTGGCCCTTCGATTGCTTTTGATCCACTGTAAATAACAACATCAGCGTAGTTTATATACTTTTGCAACGCTCCTTCAGCCGCAGCATCTACAATGAAAGGGATTTGCTTCTCTTGAGCGACTTGATAAGCCTCCTCAACGGAAAGTATGTTTTTTTGTACGGCATGATGTGATTGAACATATAGAATAGCTGCTGTTTTTGATGAAATGGCTTCACGGATATGCTCTGCGTTACCTTCATTAGCATATCCAGCTTCAACAACTGTACCACCACCTAAGTAAACCATTGTTTCGATAGGGGCTCCATAGTGTACATTATGACCTTTTAACAAGATAACCTCATTCTTCTCAATTGGTTCCTGATGTAGGCGATCGCTTTTACGACGGTTCCCCTCAGTTATTAGTCCAGCAACAGACAATACAATTCCGCTAGATGCCGAATTAACTATTACAGCAGCTTCAGAGGCTAAGTGATTGGCAACGTAGTCACCAGATTTATTCACTAAATCTGCCATTTCAACGTAATTTTGTCCTCCTTGCTTCATAGCTTCCATAACGGAATCTGTCGGAGCGGATACTCCAAGAATACTCATTCGACCACTTGCATTAATGACACGCTTTAAACCATAGTTAGCATGTAAGGTACGTTCCATTCTTAAACACTCCTTTAGCCTTAATATGTTTGGTAGCTATTTGTTCCTCGCCTTCCGAGTCAATTAGCTTTACAGGGCTATTCTCTATTGAAAATAAAGTTAAATTAGCTGGTTCTCCTTCTTGAATTCTTCCGAGTTTTGGCATCTTTAACCAATTAGCAGCATTGATCGTTACGCCAGCAATTACCTCCTCTATTGAATAACCAAGATAGAGGAATTTAGATAGTGTTTTAGACATACTATATACTGGTCCATTAAGTCGATTGTTTCGATAAATATCCGTACTAATTGTGTCGAATTTTAATCCTTGTCTTTTTGCTGCTTCGGCTACTTGAAATGAAAAACTTGCTGAACCGTGTCCAACATCTAAATGAATGCCTTTATTAACTGCTTTCGTAACAAATGAATGGATGTGCTCGTTATTATCAAATAGACGATTTGCCTTTCCGTGCAAAAAATGTGTGACGATGTCTTCCTTTTCTAATAAATCGAAAATTTGTTCTATATAAGGAGGACTTGAACCGATATGAACCATTAACGAGCGTTTCGTGATGAGAGATAAACGACGAGCCAATTGTAGAGGCTTAATTCCTTGTTCACCTACAACGCTTTTACTCATTCTTGCCTTTAGACCGACGATAAAGTCAGGAAATTGTTCCACTGCCTTAACCACTTTATCACTATTAATCCAGCTTAGATTAGATAATTCGTCTATTCGTTTTAGACCAATGCTAGAGATGTTCAAAAAAGCAAGTAGATTTGTTTTACACTGCTTGGATAGCTCGTGGAGGTCTGCAATGCGGTCCGCTCCGCAACTACCTGCATCTACAACAGTTGTTACTCCTTGCTTGATGCCGATTTCATCGACATCATCCCCATAAGGATCAAATTCAGGAAAGGCGTGTACATGCAAGTCAATCCAGCCACTTGAGACGTATAGACCAGTGCAATCAATTACATGCTCTCCATTTAAAGTTTTGGGCTCAGAAATAGCTTTTATTGTTCCATCTTCAATAAAAAAGTCGTATTTTTGATGATTTAAACGTGACACATTATGTAATACATAGGTGTTACACATAGCAGACATCCTTTTTCAGTAATTTCATTGTTTTCAGTATATCATTTAACTGGTATAGTTATCTATATTTTACGAAATTTTGCTGAATAATTATTGATAAATGCGAATGAGAAATAAGAAAATAGAAACTTACATGAAGAAAGTATTGGCTGGGCATGGTGAGTCTATTACTGGATTGAGCAGAGAATTATCGTGAAAAATGGTAATCAAGGGTTGAGGCATCGTAATGGTGTAAATAAACTATTACTTTGATAAAATCGTAACAACAAAAAATCCTTATGTCGCTGGCTTGCGATGTAAGGATTTTGTTAGCTGTATTAACGAAAAATGACTAGCTACACTATTAATAAAAGCGTTTAAAACTATCAAAATGTTTTTTCCAGTAGGAGTTATTTAAACTGCTTATTTGCACTCCACTTGAACCAGCATGAATGAAGGTGTTATTCCCCAAATAAATGCCTAGGTGAGATATGCCAGGACGATAGGTTCCTGCAAAAAAGACAAGATCCCCTACTTGAGGCTTTGTAACATAATGGGAGCGATTAAAATAACCATCACTGGAAAGTCGATTTATACTCATGCCGCCTTTTTTGTACACGTAATGAATAAAACCACTACAATCAAATCCTGATGGTGTCGATCCTCCCCAAACATACTTTACTCCCTGCATACTCTTTGCCGTTTGAATAACCTTTTCTACATTATATTGAACATTGTTAGATGGTTTTTCATTGGTATTTCCGTTTGAATTAGTGTTTGAGCTACTACCTATACTCAATTTTTGACCGATAAAAATTAAGTCAGAGTTTAAGTTATTCCACTTTTTTAAATTAGCTACACTAACCTTATATTGAAGAGCTATCCGTGATAAAGTATCACCTGATTTTACGATATATACCTTTGTTGAACCTGTTTGATTCGAACTGTTATTAGAAGAACTAGAACCTGAATTAGATCCAGTAGAACTCGATCCGTTTGAACTATTTTTTGAAACAGCAAGTACATTACCTGGATAAATTAATGTTGAATTAAGGTTGTTCCACTTCATAAGGTTGCTCAACGAGATATTATACTTAATGGCAATTCCGCTCAGCGTGTCTCCGCTTTTAACCGTATACGTTTTAGAGCTATTCGAATTATTATTAGTTGGTTTTGAAGAACTGGAGCTAGAACCGGACGTGTTGTTATTCTCTGTTTCTATGATTTGATTGGGGTAGATCGTATCTCCTGATAGTTTGTTTATCGATTTTAATTTGGCAACATTTGTATTATACTTTTGGGCTATTGTCCATAAGGACTCGCCGCTTTTAACTTTATGAGACGCTGCTTCTACCTCTTCCGCTGCAAATATTGCCGAGGCTATTGCTGCACTTGCAGTAACGGACATGATTATTTTTTTATTGCTCATTATAGGTCCTCCCTCACATAAACGTGCTAATATATAGAACTATTATCTCTATTATCGGAAGAAATTGGATGAAGTTTAGGGAAAATGGATGTTTTTTAGAATAAAATTTTCGTGTCTTTTTATCTATGAAAAATCCTGGAAAATCAGGGTTTTGTTGAAATTTGCTTCATGTTGATAAAAATTATGCGATTTATTAGTTCTTTTTAACTGTAAATTAAGGTGTTTTCAGATTACCAAATTTAAACTATTTAACCATTGAATTGAAATATAACTATGATTATATAGTAGTGTTTGGTATAATTAATAGTACTTTAGAAATGATACAAAAGAACTATTTAATATTTAAAAACATACTAGCTATGTTTAATTGGTTAGTAAAGATAAATTGGTTACTGACTAATCAGTACCGTTTTATTTCACTTTATCCCGCATATAACTGGCAGTAAGCTCCCCACTTCAAGGAATAAAGAGAAACCAGTATTGCTAAGTGGGGAATCAACTGCCGGTAAATGTCCGATTGGTTCAGAGGCCTTTAGGTCATACCCTTGTGGTACTAACCATCCGTGGGATAAACAAAAACCCCCCACGGATGGAAGTTTCACTTTATTCACTTGATGTAAGGGGAGAAATTAGAGATAGAGGGGTCATATGAATGATAAAGGTGATGATTGTAGATGACCAAAGGTTATTTATCGATGGGCTTCGAGCATTAATTAGTAATGAAATAGATATAGAGGTTATCGCTACTGCTGTCAGTGTTAATCAAGCAATAGAGAAAATGGTAGAGAATACTCCTGATATTATACTTATGGATGTGCAAACTCCCTACAAGCAGACCGCTAGGGCAATTGTAAAAATGATAGAGAAATATTCAGGAATCAAGGTAATTGTTTTAACTACAATTATAGATGAGGATCTAATCATTTCATCTATTAATGCAGGCTGTAAAGGTTATTTATTAAAAAACCATGATTCAAAGCATTTACTTAGAGCTATAAGAGATGTTTATCATAATGAAGTTGTCTTTTCAGGAAAAATCTCACAGATATTGGCAAGAAAGATTATAGAGACAAAGTATGATAACAGAGAACTACTTAATAAAGCGTTTTTAAATCGAAACATCCATTTATCGAATAGAGAACTAGATATAGCTTGTCTATTAACAGAGAATATGTCTAATAAACGTATTGCCCAAAGGCTTTTTCTCAGTGAAGGGACAGTGAAAAATTATATCAGTGGAATTTACACTACGTTTCAAATTCATAACCGCAAAGAACTTGTTAGCTATTTTCAACGTTTATTACAAAAATAGACGAAAAAATATGACTATTTAATAGAAAAGTAACTAAAAATATGACCATGTATTTAGTATGATGTATGTAATTCGAAAACTCAATGCTTTAAAAGCAGGAATGAAGGTCATACTATGATAAAAATCGTTTGCATCCCAAATAGTGACTTTATGAAAAACATTGCACGAACTCTTCGCACAACAAAGGGTATAAAGGTTATCGACGACGTAAGCAGGTCTGGAAGGAAATTAAACAATACGGTGGCATTGATTGATTTAGATAGATACGAAACTGACAATTTATTATCATTAATTAAAGATTTATCAGATAGAGAGATTAGAGTAATTGGTTTTATAGATGCCTGTTTAGGAGTAACTAATTTAAAGTTCATTGATGCTGGAGTAAATAGTATATTTGTAAAGTATGATTCAGTTACTGATAATATTGCAAAGGTAATTGAAAGTTTAAATAGAACTAATTATTATTTACCGAATAAGCTGATTTCGCCATTACTGCATGCTATTGAAGAAAGAAAAAGAGCAAACCAAGAGGCATTTGCTTATCGTATTGAAAAGTCTGGTTTTTCTATGACTAGAAAACAAATAGATATAGCATATTTATTAAGAAAGGGTTTTAGTAATAAAGAGATCGCATTATTCCTTGGAATATCAGAAGGGGCAACGAAAGTACATATTAGTAGAATATACGCTAAAATGGGCAATTCAACAAGAAATGAAGTAATTGATATATTTGATCGTTTAATGACTAGGCGTGGTTAAATGTCTTTTTATCCCGCATATAACTGGCAGTAAGATTCCCAATTCAAGCAATAAGGAGAAACCAAAATTGGTAAAAGGGGAATCAACTGCCAGTAAATGTCCGATTGGTTCGGGCCTACATGGAAGTAGGTCACAAAGGCGTTGCCACAGGACGTGGCGATTTAAGCCTTTGTACGTATTTGTTTCAGTAAAAGCCGGATGGAAGTTTCACTTTATCCCGCATATAACTGGCAGTAAGATTCCCAATTCAAGCAATAAGGAGAAACCAAAATTGGTAAAAGGGGAATCAACTGCCAGTAAATGTCCGATTGGTTCACCTAACCATCCGTGGGGATAACAAAGCTCCCACGGATGGAAGTTTCACTTTATGTAAGAGTTATGGTAAGAATGATCGTATTTGACGTAAATTTTCAAAAATATTATAATGTTACTATATTTAAAAGAAAGCGTATGCATGATATAAGTTACTGCAAGTTTCCCTTGTTGGCCCCTTATATCATCTGCAGCATCCTAAAGGGGATTCTTTCATTGTATAATGACAATACCATCTATGTAATTGGCGATGCAAAGGCACCGCAGAACAACCCAATTACGAAAAAGTACAGTCAATTTTTTCTAGCATTAGTGATTGATGCGACTACTGATGAGATTATTGATAGCGAATGCTCCTCAACGATACAATTAACCAATGCGTTTGTAAGATCATTATTTATTGGTCGAATGGTGGATGATAAGGGTATTGAGGAAGCGATTCGCAAGCGATATCAAGGTTCATCGCAAAAGGCGCTAGTTGTCGCCTATCATGATGCAAGATATAAATATAGCCAAGCGAAAGCTGCTTTGACTACAGAAGCCTAGTCGAAATCCAGCCTGACATTATTTGTTAGGCTGGATTTTTTATTTGGTCTGAAAATTAAGGTAATTGCATCTTGGATGGAGAATTATACAGGGAAAGTAATTGCTATGGAATACGTGAGCACCTTTTGTGGCAAAGGGGGAGAGGCAACAATCCGATGTTTCCATGTATAAAACGTAAGAAAGATATTATTTGATAATTAGGGGGAAAACAACATGATTACAGATGGTTTCTTTTATATTGCTGTCTTGGTAGCGTTAGCTGCACTGATGGTTGGAATAGAGAATAAATTTAGCTCGAACCGCTTTTTAAAATTCATCCCAGGTATTGTACTAATTTATATTGGGGCGGCCTTTTTGCAGACAATTGGTTTATTTGATAATGAAGCTACAGCACCTGCATATTCTACTGTGAAGAATGCTCTGCTTCCTGCAATGTTAATGATGATGCTATTGAAATGTGATATTCGCAGTATCATTAAACTTGGCCCACGCATGCTCGGTGGATATTTTGTTGCGGTAATTAGTATCATTCTTGGTTTTGCCATTGTGTACTTGATATTTAATCAATTTTATGTAGCGGATACATGGCGTGCTTTTGGAGCACTTGCAGGTAGTTGGACTGGTGGGAGCGCTAATATGGTGGCTCTTCAAGACATTCTACAGGTTCCAGAAAATATTTTTGGTTATGTGTTAATGATGGATACGATCAATTATGCAGTATGGGTCATGTTTATGTTCTGGTTGGTTCCGTTCGCAGGTGCGTTTAATCGTTGGACGAAAGCAGATACAACGATTATGGATAATGGCTTAGCAGAGGATGCAGGCAAAATGAATGATATGCAAGGTACGGAATTTAAGCATATGATGTACTTGCTTGGGATTGGTCTACTTGTCTCTGCGTTAGCAACGTTAGCTGGAAATCATTTACCAGCTTTAGGAGATGTGTTCAGTTCGACTACATGGACAATTCTAATTGCTTCTGTTATTGGATTAATACTTGGGCAAACACGTATATCTAAAATTCCAGGCGCATTAGATGTTTCCAATGTAATGTTGTATATTATCGTGGCATTAATCGCTTCGCAATCCGATTTCTCACAGATTGCCCAAGCTCCTATTTATCTGATTTCTGGTTTTTTAATTATGTTCATTCATTTAGTGATTATGCTGTTACTAGGAAAGCTGTTCAAATACGATTTATTTACACTAGGGATTGCCAGCTTAGCAAATATAGGAGGAATGGCCTCAGCACCGATGCTTGCTGCTTCCTATAGTCGTAGTTTAATCCCAGTAGGTGTAGTTATGGCATTAATTGGTTCCTTCCTCGGTACGTATTTTGGCATGTTTATAGGGAAAATACTTGAAATATTGTAAAGCTGCTATTCTTTAAGAAAATGGCATAAGATATCAGTAGATTCACAGAACAATAGAAAGATAGATCAATGTTTAAAAGTAGAAAAAGGAGGAAATTGTGTTGCTTATTGAGGATATACAGGTATCATACCGAAAAATCCCGTTGCACACCCCGTTTAAAACGGCATTGCGGACGGCAACTGAAATTGAAAGTATAACGATAATTATTCATTTAGAAAATGGCATGGTAGGTAAAGGAGAAGCAGCACCGACTTGGGTGATCACCGGTGATTCTGCACAAAGCATTCAAGCAGCTTTAGAAGGACCAATTAAACAGGCTATCTTGCATCAAGACCTTTCTCATTTCCAAACGCTGCTGGCAGCGGTCCAGAATAGTTGTATAGGAAATACGAGTGCCAAGGCAGCGGCTGATATGGCACTTTATGATGCATATAGCAAATGGTTGAATATCCCACTATATCAATTATTAGGTGATAATCAATCACTTCATACATCAATGACGGTTGGTGTCGATGATCCAGCGAAGATGGCAGCTGATGCCAAAAAATGGGTCGAAGCTGGTTATTCTCGTTTGAAAATTAAAGTAGGCTCCAAGCCAGAACTAGATATCGCAAGGGTTTCTGCGATAAGAGAAGCTATCCCTACGGATGTGTTGCTCAGGCTAGATGCGAATCAAGGCTGGCAACCGAAACAAGCTGTCCAGTTAATTAAAGAGATGGAACGAATGGATTCGGGAATAGAGTTTATTGAACAGCCAGTAAAAGCCAAGGATCTAGAAGGGCTAAAGTTTGTTACAGACCATGTGCAGACGGCAATTATGGCAGATGAGAGTATCTTTTCTCCGTTAGATGCATTTACGATTGTCAGTGGTCATTATGTGGATTTGTTAAATATTAAGTTAATGAAATGCGGTGGGATTCGGAATGCGCTAAGCATCGCTAATTTAGCTATGGTGCATCGAATTCCATGTATGATTGGCAGCATGATGGAATCTAGTTATTCTGTTGGAGCAGCAGCACACTTTGCCGCAGCTCATCCAAATGTACTCTACTATGACCTGGATGCTCCACTATGGTTAGTAGAACAGCCTACGGTAATTGATTATCAAGGTGAGAAATTACATCTATCATCTGCTGCTGGCATTGGCACAGTGAATCAACCGAAAGATTAACATGGAAAATCATAGAAGGAGGCAAATTCATGTTTGTAAAATGGATGAAAATACTAGGAATGGCGTTAATTGGATGTATCTTAGTAAAACCAATCATATCACAGGCGGCAGGCAATTCTGAGGAGCATGTATTTGAAGCCGAAGAAGATATGATTGCTTATATAGATGTTGCAGTCGCTACGCTTTGGACTGAGCCTAATATCTTACGGGAAGTGGATCAACCATCTGCGAGCAATCCAGTAGCTATTTGGAAATGGAAAGAAGATATGACGTATGAACAAGAATTGCAGTTGTCTGGTGATGGGATGCTGGAGACGCAGGCTCTGTATGGGAATAAAGTCACCATTCTTGAAACAGAAGGAGAGTGGGTGAAGGTTGCTGTTGATGGACAACCTACACCAAAAGAGGAATTAGGTTACAGCGGTTGGATGCCAGCTTCACAGCTCACCTATACAACGAAGTTCGCTAATAAAACTGATGATCCATTTGTTATGGTAGACGCACCAACTAGTTATTTATATCATACACCAGCTTTCCGCCATCAAGGAATGGAGATTAGCTATAATACACGCTTACCTTATCTAGGTGAATCCAAGCATGCATATCGTGTGATGCTACCATCTGGAAGTCATGCATGGGTGAAGAAAGCAGATGCCAAAACCTATGAATCTCAAAAAGCTATTCCGACGCCAACGGGACAAGCGTTAGTAGAGGCAGGGAAGCAATTCTTGGGCCTGCATTATCTGTGGGCAGGTATGAGTGGATTCGGATTTGACTGCTCTGGATTTACATTTACCCTGTATCAATCTCACGGGATAACGATTCCACGTGATTCCAGTATTCAAGCAACACATGGTGAGCCGGTGGCATATGAAGATATTCAGCCTGGAGACCTCTTGTTTTTTGCCCATGATCAGGGCAAGGGAAGTGTCCATCATGTTGCGATGTATGCTGGTGACGGTAAGATGATTCATTCACCAAATTCAAAAAAAGATGTGGAAATCATTCCAGTGACAACAAAAGGGTATTATGAGAAGCTTTCAGGTATTCGTAGGTATTTGTCGAAAACAGACTAAAGTGTTAGAAAGGATGGGTAAATAACCTGAACGCTTATCTCTAAAGTTACAAAAGATAAGCTTTAAAGTATTGGAAGTATACTCATGAGCAATTAGCTAATGGAAATAGGACAGAGGAAAGCTAGTTGTGATAACGAATTAGAGAGACTATTGCATATTTGTGCAATAGTCTTTTTACTTTCCTAAACAATTAAAAAGTAAACGTTTTGTATGATTAAATCAGTCATCCACTTCTCTTTTCTATGTATGGTTAAAACGTAAGTACTAAATTAATAGAGATAGTCTAATAGTAGTGTGTTTATTTTGAATAAAAATACCCTTTTAAATATTAAGGAAAGAATCTATACTCTAAACAACTGGTTATAACCACATGATTTTTAAATCTAATGGGAAGCCAGAAGAATGGAAGGATTACTTTGGCTAGTATTACTTCAATAACGTAATCGACTACGAAGGAGGGGTCATTTTTTAAAAGCTAGTTTTATAGCTAGGAAGAGAGAATAATTTTAAACGATAGGAAGTGATTAATAAAGTGGAGAAACTTTTAAAATTCCTCGTCTCTAACGCTGTTATCATAGTTGCGCTTACAATGTTGGCATCAGCTAGTTTTGCGCAGGAGGAGCAAAAAGATGAAACTGTAATTGGGAATCTTACAGACTTCTCTGTGGAAGAGAACACCTATACGTTATCCGCTGGTGATGCAAAGGTTCGTGTTGTTTTTTACAAGGATGATATGTTCCGGATTTGGTTGGCTCAAGATGGAGAATTTACGGATCCGGCTGGAGAAGATATCATCGTAAAACATGAATTTCCAGAGTTAACAACGAATTGGTCTAATGAAGGAGATTACTATCGTATTGATACCAAAGATGTGACATTGCGTGTTTATAAACAGCCATTGCGGTTTGAGCTATATGAATCAGACAATAAAACCGTTGTATGGAAGGAAATGAAAGGGTTATCATGGGATGATGAAGAAACGAGACAAACATTAAAACGTGCTGAAGAAGAACAGTTCTTTGGTGGTGGTATGCAAAATGGTCGATTTACTCATAGAGATGAAACGATAGAAATATCCACCTCTTATAATTGGGAAGATGGTGGACATCCGAATGCTGTTCCATTTTATATGAGTACAAGTGGTTATGGCGTTTTTCGAAACACCTTTTCTCCTGGATCTTATTCCTTTAACGACCCAGTAAAGGCAATACACAAAGAAAAAAGATTTGACTCCTATTATTTTTATGGACCTGATTTAAAAGAGATTCTGGACGGTTATACTGAGCTTACTGGTCGACCTTTTATGCCGCCATTATATGGTCTGGAGCTTGGCGATGCAGATTGCTATAATGACGAAGGGCAAACGACTATAGACTCTCTAGAGGTGGCAAATGGGTATCTACAATACGACATGCCTGTAGGCTGGATGCTTGTTAATGATGGGTATGGCTGTGGCTATGAAGGTCTGGTGGAAGTAGGTCAAGAATTAAGAGACCGGAATATTGAACTTGGGCTATGGACAGAAGACGGCTTGCCAGATCAGGAATATGAAGTTAGTGAAGCAGGAGTCCGTGTTAGAAAATTAGATGTTGCTTGGGTTGGACCAGGTTATCGATTTGCATTAAACGCTGCAAAAGAAGCCTATCAAGGCATCGAAGAAAATAGTAACGCACGGGGCTTTACCTGGATGGTTGAAGGTTGGTCCGGGGCTCAACGTTATGCTGTTCAGTGGACTGGTGATCAAACAGGATCATGGGAAAACATTCGCTTTCATATTCCAACAATTGCTGGTTCCGGATTATCTGGGCAGGCATTCACAACAGGAGATATTGATGGGATTTTTGGTGGAAGTGCAGAGACATACGTAAGAGACTTACAGTGGAAAGTATTTAATCCAGTATTAATGAGCATGTCAGGCTGGGCGGATACAGATAAACAGCCATGGAGGTATGGAGAACCGTATACCTCCATAAACCGAAAATACTTAAAGCTAAGACAACAGCTTTTGCCTTATATATATACCTATGCGGCAGAGGCACATCAAAGCGGCGTACCTTTAGCTCGCTCCATGGTGTTAGAATATCCTGACGACCCTGTAACTTGGAATAAAACGACACAATATCAATACTTGTTTGGCGAATCCATGCTTGTTGCTCCGGTATATGAAGATACAGAAACACGAGATGGGATTTATTTACCAAAAGGGAAATGGCTAGACTATTGGAGTGGTAAAGTTTATAACGGACCACGTATCGTGAACGATTATGATGCACCATTAGATAAACTTCCGCTGTTTGTTAAAGCTGGTGCGATTATTCCGATGTGGCCGGAAAATAATTCCTTTAAAGAATTAGCCAATGATCATCGAGTGATACTCGATATTTATCCCCATGGCGAAAGTAGTTTCTCCTTATATGAGGATGATGGTATTAGTCGGGAGTATCAAGATGGAGCCTCGGCTAAACAATTAATTACAACCAACGCACCGAAGAATGGTAAAGGTAATATTGAGATTACAGTTGGTTCCAGCGATGGCGAATATGATGGAAAACCAGAAAGCAGGCCGTATACCTTTACTGTTCATACAGGTGAAAAACCTGCAAATGTAGGGATCGGAAAAGGCAAGAAATTAATGGAATATGATTCGAAGGAAGATTTTGCAAAGGCAAGTGAAGGTTGGTACTATGATGCGGAAGATCGTAACGGTATTGTACACATAAAGACCAAACCAATGTCAACGAGTGAATCCTTCACAATGACAATACATGGATCCAGTAGTGTAGGAGATGACGAAGGTGATCCTGCAGCATTATTTCGCTTGGAAGTACCGGATGAGAAAAAAGCTGGAGATCCCATTACTGTGACAGCAAGCTTTCTGAATGGTTCGACCAAAAAAATGAAAGATGTGCTACTTTCATTAGAAGTACCTAATGGGTGGGAAGTAGATGGATCGACAAACGCTTTGTTTAATAAGCTGGATAAGGATAAAGAGGTCACTGCCACATTCACATTAATACCTCCAGAGCATACAGGCGAAGGTGAATATGATATAGTAGCCCATTCGACATTTAAACAGAGTGGAGATGATTATACCACTAATGCTTATTCGAACGTGTCTATTATGGATCCATATAAACTTAAACAATCGGAGATGACTGCAACTGCAACGAGCGAACAATCAGGTTCTGACCCAGCCGAAAATGCTATTGATGGAAACCAAAACACGATGTGGCATACGGATTGGTCTGGAGATGATAAGTTGCCACAATCTATCACCCTAGACCTTGGGGGCAAGCACGAAATTAATGAAGTTACCTATTTACCTAGACAGTCTGGGACTAATGGAATTATTACTAAATACAAGCTGTATACTAGTACCGATGGTGAAAATTTTAGAGAAATAGCAAATGGAGAGTGGAGTAACGATAAAGCGGAAAAAAGTATTCGTTTTGATTCAATAGAAGCGTCGCATATTAAATTAGAAGCAATTGAAGGTGTTGGAGGATTTGCTTCCGCAGCAGAACTAAATGTTTTTGTTTCAAAACGGCATCAAGATACGAGTACACAATCATTGTTGAAGTCGCTTCGTGATAATCGTGATAAAGTGTACACGGCAGATGCTTTCCATGAATTAGAATTACATTTGATAGCAGTGAGTCGTTATGAAAATAAACAAAAAGCAAAAAAAGTAGTGAAACACATGAAGGGGTGGAAAAGTCTACTTGATCAACAATTAGAAAAAGATGTAATATCTGATAAAGCTTTTGATAGCTTTCAAAAACAAGCTGATAAGCTAATTAAAAAGTGGAAGTAAATTTCACCTTGACGATCCATCTAAAATTCTGTAATAATAGAGTTAATTAAATATGGTACCTTTAATTCAGTCCAGAGAGGCTGACAAGGACAGCGGATATGTGTAGGGATATGTATTGATTTAACAATTATCCATAGTAAAGCTAGCAATGTTTTTGGATATGGATAGTCCCTTTGAACATAGGCTTCTTGTCGCAAGCGACTGGAAGCTTATTTTTTTACACCATATTCTCTTCTTGGGTTGGTACCACAACCAGGAGGAAAGATAGATGAAAAAAATGGACGTAGAGTTTTCATTAGAAGCAGTGCCGTTGCACAAACGCAATGGATTTTTTAAAACGCTTGTGGTCATGCTTGGATTGACCTTCTTTTCAGCAAGTATGATGTCTGGGGGAGAATTGGGACAAGGACTAACATTTGTACAATTTATTGGCATTGTGCTTGTGGGTAATTTAATTCTTGGTGGGTACACGGGGGCATTGGCGTATATAGCTGCAAAGACTGGATTATCTACACACTTACTTGCTCGATATGCATTTGGAGAAAAAGGATCGTTTCTTCCCTCGTTTCTGCTTGCTTTTACGCAAATTGGCTGGTTTGGAGTTGGCACCGCGATGTTTGCAGTGCCGGTCCAAAAAGTAACCGGTATAGATATCTATCTGTTGATTGCCATAGCAGGTATGGCTATGACATTTACTGCTTTTTTTGGCATGAAGGCTCTCGCTATCATTAGTTTTATTGCAGTACCATTAATTACGATATTAGGAAGTACATCTGTTTTTAAAGCAGCTGACAGTATAGGTGGTATGCAAGGATTATTGAATTATCAGCCAGAAGAAGCAATTAGTCTAGCAGCTGCTTTAACCATTTGTATTGGTTCATTTATTAGTGCAGGGACACTAACTCCAGATTTTACTCGATTTGCTCGTAAAAAACGATCAGCAGTTGTGACAACAGTCATTGCCTTTTTTATCGGAAATACACTGATGTTTGTTTTTGGAGCGATTGGTTCCATTGCAACAGGGTATGCAGATATTTCGGAAGTGATGTTTATGCAACAGCTCATTTTACCTGCAATTGTCGTATTGGGTTTAAATATTTGGACGACCAACGACAATGCGCTGTATGCTTCTGGACTTGGATTATCAAATATTACGAAGCTACCAAAGCAAAAACTTGTCATCTTTAACGGAATCATTGGAACATTAGCTGCGATGTGGCTATATAACAACTTTGTTGGATTTTTAACGTTATTAGGTTCTGCGCTACCACCAATAGGAGCAATCATTCTTGCAGATTTCTTTATCCTTCACCGGGGAAATTACCAGGCCTTTAGAAGCATGACGTTTCAAGCGATTAACTGGGTTGCGATAGTTGCGTGGGGAGCAGGGATTGCCGCAGCTATATTTATACCAGGTATTGCTCCACTTAATGCGCTAATTGGTTCAGCAGTCGTTCATGTAGTGGGGATGAGACTAGTCCAACTAAAGGAAAAACAGGTGATGACATCTAATGTAGAGAAGGTGAGTAATTAAAATGATTATTAAAAATGCTTCCTTACGAGGAAAAGCTGGAAAATGGGATATTACTATTAAGGATAAAATAATTACGTCTGTTACGCCTGCTAATACAAAAAGGAATGGGACAGATGCGATTGATGTAAAAGGTTCACTTGTGTTACCTCCATTTATTGAGCCTCATATTCATCTCGATACGACGCTTACTGCAGGAGAACCAGCATGGAATCAAAGTGGAACATTATTTGAGGGGATACAACGTTGGTCAGAACGGAAAGCTTCCTTAACGAAAAAGGATGTAAAAACCCGTGCTAAGAAAGCATTGACATGGCAAATTGCTCAAGGAATTCAACATGTACGTACACATGTTGATGTTACTGATCCGAAATTAATAGCTTTACAAGCATTATTAGAAGTTAAAGAAGAAATGGCACCTTATGTAGATTTACAGTTGGTAGCTTTTCCTCAAGAGGGAATCCTGTCCTATCCAAATGGTAAAGAATTAGTAGAAGAAGCATTAAAGTTAGGTGCGGACGTGGTTGGTGGAATCCCCCACTTTGAATTTACCCGTGAGTATGGTGTGGATTCGATGAAGATCGCTTTCGACCTAGCAGAAAGGTATGATCGTCTTGTTGATATTCACTGTGATGAGATTGATGACGAGCAATCACGTTTTGTAGAAGTAGTGGCTACAGAGGCATATGAACGCGGATTAGGTTCCAGGGTAACGGCCAGTCATACAACGGCTATGGGCTCCTATAATGATGCATATGCGTATAAGCTGTTTCGTTTATTAAGACTTTCAAATATCAATTTCATTTCCAATCCACTCGTTAATATCCATTTACAGGGACGATTTGATTCCTATCCGAAGCGACGTGGTTTAACGCGTGTGAAAGAATTACTAGAAGCAGAAATGAATGTCTGCTTCGGACATGATGATATCTTTGATCCGTGGTATCCACTTGGTACAGGAAATATGTTGCAGGTGCTCCATATGGGCATTCATGCTTCTCAATTAATGGGTTATGAACAAATTATTAATGCTATCGATCTCATTACAACAAACAGTGCAAAAACAATGAATATCGAAGAACATTATGGAATTGAAGCTGGAAAACCAGCAAACATAATCGTCTTGGATGCTGAAGATGAATACGAAGCTATTCGTAAACAAGCTTCCGTACTCTATTCAGTTCGTAATGGAATGATAATTGCTGAAACAAAACCAAGCGAATCACATGTTCATTTATTAGAAACAGCAAAGGTGGACTTTCAGAAATAGACTTAAAAGAGACTGATACAAAAGAATAAAGAAACAATTAAAAACGGACGATAATTAGTTGAATGAAGTGCCCCCTGTCAAGTAGACAGTGGAAATAATAAAAACTGACTTAAGCGGTTTTAGCTCTAAATTCGATAGGGCTAAGGCCGTTTAGTCGTTTTTGATATCTATCATAATTATAGAAATGTATATAGTCCTCTATGGATGCAGATAATTCTTCAAAGGACTCATATTTATTTAAATAATACTTCTCGCTTTTCAGTGTTCCCCAAAAAGATTCCATCGGCCCATTATCAATACATCGTCCGACTCGTGACATACTTTGCTTCATGTTTGCGGCATCTATCTTTTGCTTAAACATTTTAGATGTATACTGATACCCCCGATCGCTATGAATAAGCGGGCGATCTTGCAGATTTATTATATATAACTGGTAGTAAGCCTCTCACTTCAACCCAATAAAGTGAAATCAATGTTGGTAAATGGGAGACTGCCAATATTGGTTCAAAGGCATTTAGGTCACACACTTGTGGTACGAACAATCAGTGAGAGAAAACAAAACCCTCATTGATTAAAGTTTCACTTTATGGAAAAATTATAATCAAAAGTTAGTAAGACTGCATTCTTCCTTTGGTAATTTATTAAACTTGACAGGTTTTCGGAAAAAATGTATCCTTTAACGCTGTGTGTTAATTTAAAAATGCTTATTAAATCTCACATACAACTGACTAAATAAGTGAAAAGCAAAAAGGTCAGTATATGGTTATGTGAGATTTTTTTGTATGGAATTGAGAGGAGCAGATTGTTGAAGAATAGAAAGAAGCAAGATCAAACCATAGATAAGCCAGTTCTTTTTCTAAGTGGAGGGGCGCTACTTGCCTTTGTAATTCTTGCATTAATAAACCAGGAAATGGTCACCTATGTAGTTAATACGATGTTTAATTGGTCGGTAACCTATTTCGGCTCGATATATCAAGTTCTAATGGTAGGAACTCTAGTCATTGCATTAATACTTGGGTATTCAAAGTTTGGGAAAATTCGTTTAGGAAAATTAGAAAAGCCTGAGATTGGAACGTTCAAGTGGATTTCGATTATTATGTGTACGCTGCTAGCGGCAGGTGGTGTTTTTTGGGCAGCGGCAGAACCGTTGAGCCATTTTTTAACCATCCCACCACATTTCTCAGGAATTGAGGCTGGGACTACAGAAGCAGTAGTACCTGCACTTGCAGCAAGTTTTGTCGATTGGGGTTTTGTCTCATGGGCAATTTTAGGAACATTAGGTACGATTGTATTCATGTATTCCCATTATCATCGAAATGCACCATTAAAGCCAAGATCGATGCTTTATCCGATCTTTGGCGATAAGATTATGAAAAAAAGTGCACTTGGTACGTTTGTTGATGCCTTTTCGATTGTGTCAGTGGCAGCTGGTACGATTGGTCCAATTGGATTCCTTGGATTACAAGCAGGTTATGGATTAAGTGCATTGTTCGGTGTACCAAATAATTTATTTGTACAATGTCTTATTGTTATCGTTATTGTTCTAGCAGCTGGGATTTCTGCTGCGACAGGAATTCATAAAGGAATCCAAATTTTAAGCAGCTATAATATTATTCTCGCAGTTTGTTTAATGGTTGCTGTGATTATTCTAGGTCCAGCATTATTTATTTTTGATTCCTATTTGCAATCATTTGGATTATATGTCCAAGACTTCCTAACCTTAAACACCTTCCGTGGAGATGGAGCTTGGCTTGGCTTATGGACCGTTTTTTTCTTTGCTTGGTTCATTGGCTATGGTCCAATGATGGCGATGTTTGTTAGTCGTATTTCTCGTGGTCGCACAATTCGAGAGCTTGTAACTGCTGTTGCGGTAATTGCACCTGTGGTAACGACGTTCTGGTTTACAGTTGTTGGTGGCACAGGGATTTTTGCTGAAATGAATAACCCTGGTGCCGTATCTGAAGCTTTAAATAGTGCTGGACCTCCAGCAGCTATGATTGCTATCGCAGAACAATTGCCACTTGGTACGATTATCGGTTTCTTCTTTTTAGTAGCAACTATTGTGTTTGTATTAACGACAACCGATTCGATGTCATTAACCATCTCGATGGCGATTACAGGTAATGGAGACCCATCGAAATTCCTGCGTGTGTTCTGGGCAATTCTTATGGGACTTGTCGCAACTGTACTCATCACTATTGGCGAGGATAGTGTTGGATCGCTACAATCCTTTATTGTGGTGACGGCTGTTCCTGTATCGTTACTCATGTTAACCACATTTTGGACCGCGCCACGCGCAACTCGTGAACTTGCAAAAGAACAAAAGATTGATGAAGTTAAACGCTATACCAAATAAAAGAGATGTTAAGGGGCTGGCTCATTAGGTCAGCTCTTTTGTTAGTAGAGAATGGCAAAAAAATAGAAAATTGTTCATTTTTGGTAGACGAATAGTCCAAAATCATGTATTTTATAGACAAATGCATATTGAATAATTAAATTACGCTTCACTAGGGGTGCCTTTACGTAATGGCTGAGATCTATGTGTGACATGGAGACCCTTTGAACCTGAACTGGAGTAAGAACCAGCGGAGGAAAGTGACAGGAGTAGTGTGTATCAGCGACATATACCTTTTTTAGGATATCGTTATAGATTCATGCCACTTTTCCTTTGCTGGAAAAGTGGCATTTTTTTGTAGAAAAGGAGAGGAAGTGATGAAACTAATTGCGGTGACTACCGGTGAACAGGAGGAGAAATACCTTATCCAGACAATAGCGAGTATTATTCCCTATCTTGATGCTGTCATTCTACGAGAAAAACAAATGACCGAGCAGGACTATTCTTTGTTCATTCAACGTGTGCTTGCACAAGGAGTTCCGGAAGAAAAACTAATTATTCATGGCCATACAACACTACCTGGTGAAACGAATGTGAAGACACTTCACCTTTCAGAAAAGCGAATACAAGAGGTACACGATCTCCGAAAACAATCCCCCGGTTTACAAGTAGGGGTATCGACGCACTCCAACGAAGTAGCTAAGAGAGCGGAGCAGCTAGGTGCTACGTATATTTTGTATGGTCATGTCTTTTCGACAGCGAGCAAGAAAGGGGTGAAACCAAAAGGAGTAGAGAAATTAGCAGCAGTTGCAAAAGAGGTGAGCATTCCCGTTTATGCAATCGGTGGAATCACAAGCGCAAAGGTAACGGATATTTATCAAGCGAAGGCAAGTGGGATTGCTGTAATGTCAGGTGTTTTTAGTCAAAATAATCCACTGCAGGCAGTGCAATCGTTTCGAAAGGAGGTGAATCGATATGAAGAGACACGTTGATGTAGTGGTTATAGGTGGAGGCGTTATTGGGCAATCCATTGCTTACTATTTAAGTAAAAGTAGGGTTGTAACGACGGTAATTGAACAAGGTAGAAGTGGAAGAAAAGCTACACAAGCTGCTGCGGGCATGCTTGGTGTACACACAGAAAATGATCAGGAAGGTACGTATTATCAATTTTGCCAAGCAAGTAGAAATATGTATGCATCTCTAAGCAAAGAACTATTTTCGTTATCAGGGATTGATATTCAGCTTTCCACCAACGGTATGCTCGAGATAGCTACGAATGAAGAACAGAAGCAAAGACTGCGAGCAAAACAAAATGCATTTGAAGGCTTAGAATGGTTGGATGCGGAAGGGATTAGGCAACGAACATCAGCTTTATCCCAGGCAGTAGGGGGATTATATATGCGGCGAGATGGACATGTAGAACCATTGAAAGTGTGTGAAGCTTTTAAACAGGCATCTTTATCAATGGGAGGTCAGTTGATCGAGAATTGTCAAGTTGGAGAAATAGTCCATGACCATGATGTTTTTCATATTCAAATCGATAACGATGTTATCTCAGCTGATCATGTTGTTGTAGCGGCAGGTGTAAAAAGTGGGAGGTGGTTTGAAGCGACAGGATTAATGAATCCAATGGTCCCAACAAAAGGAGAATGCTTTGCCATAAAGCCAAGCATTCAATCTATTCAGCAGACGTTATTCTTTCACAATCTGTATTTGGTACCAAAACGAGACGGACGCTATATTATTGGTGCAACTAGCTATCATGATGATAGCAATAGTTATACGTCAACAGGTGGCATTTTTGAATTAATGAATCACTTATTGAAGTTGTTCCCATCGTTTAAGCAGGAAGAACTGCATAGCTGTTGGACTGGTGTTCGTCCGGGCACCAAAGATGGTAAGCCAATTATTGGAGAACATCCTGAGATTCCCCATTTGTATTTTGCAACCGGACATTATCGAAATGGTATTCTTCTTGCTCCTGCTACAGGGAAACTAGTTAGTGATATGGTCTTAAAGCGTTATGTACCATCATCGATCCAGCGTCTTTTTACACCAAACCGTTTCAGGAAAGAGGGGATCACATATGCAGATACACGTGAACGGACGTCAGGTGGAGGTAGCTAAGGATTCAACTATTGGCGAGTTACTAAAAAGCTTTAACATTCAAGCGAAACTCGCGGTAGTCGAACAGAATCAACAAATTATTAATAAAACAGTGTATGACGAAGCAATATTAACTAATGGGGATACTATTGAAATTGTTCATTTTGTAGGAGGAGGATAAGTCATGTTAACAATTGGCGGAAAATCATTTCATTCCCGACTGATGCTAGGTACTGGAAAGTACCCGACATTTCAAAGTCAAAAGAAGGCGGTGATAGCATCCAAAACAGAAATATTAACCTTTGCCGTCAGGAGAATGAACATATTTGATGAAAACGAGCCGAATCTGTTAGAAGAATTAGATTTGCAGCAATATGATTTACTACCAAATACTGCTGGCGCTAAGACAGCAAATGAGGCGGTAAGAATTGCCCGTTTAGCTAAGGCTACAGGTTTATGTGACATGATTAAAGTGGAAGTTATCGGTTGTGAGAAAACCTTGCTGCCTGATCCTTTTGAAACGATGAAAGCTTCAGTACAACTGCTAGAGGAGGGCTTCACTGTATTAACCTATACCTCTGATGATGTTGTATTAGCAAAACGATTGGAAGAAGCAGGTGTACATGCAATTATGCCAGGGGCTTCACCAATTGGATCGGGTCAAGGCATTATTAATACAATGAATTTGCAATTTATTATCGAACAATCCGACATCCCCGTAATTGTCGATGCAGGGATTGGTTCTCCGAGTGATGCCGCTTATGCCATGGAGCTTGGAGCAGATGGGGTTTTATTAAATACAGCTGTATCTGGCGCAAAAGATCCAATTCAAATGGCGGAAGCGATGAGGTTGGCTGTACAATCTGGACGATTAGGATATAAAGCAGGCCGTATTCCCAAACGAATGTACGGAATGAAGAGTAGTCCAGAGACGGCGATGATTGAATGATAACAGGACGGTATGCTCGCCAGGAACGCTTTGCCCCAATTGGACAGACTGGCCAGCGCCAATTAGTGACCAAACATGTTGTCGTAATTGGCGCTGGAGCATTAGGAAGTGCAAATGCGGAAATGCTTGTTCGAGCAGGAATAGGTAAGCTGACGCTGGTTGATCGCGATTATATCGAACTTAGTAATCTTCAGCGTCAGCAGCTTTATACAGAAGATGATGCGAGACAGAATCGAACGAAGGCAAAAGCAGCTCAACGAAGATTAAAAGCGATTAATCCGGAAGTGGAGATTACGGGAATTGTAGAAGAGTTTTCTGAGGAGAATGGAGAGAAAATAGTACAAGATGCCGATTTTGTTATTGATGGAACAGATAATTTTCAAACGCGTTTTGTAATGAATGATGTGTTAGCAAAACATCGTAAACCTTGGGCATATGGTGGCTGCTTACAGAGTACTGCCATCGCACTTACCATTATTCCTGGAAAAACTCCTTGTTTACAATGTTTAATTGATCACCTTCCTCAGGAAGGGAAAACCTGTGATACGGTTGGAATTATTTCTCCTGCGGTACAGGTGACAGCTGCCTATCAGACAACGGAGTGCTTAAAATACTTAACAGATAATGGTACATCTCCGGAGTTAGTACAAGTCGATATATGGGGACGGTCATATAGTGCGATTAATGTAAGTAGGTTAGTAGATCCCATTTGTTCATCTTGTTCTCAATCAGCAATTTATCCTTATTTAACCAAGGAAAAAGGGTTGAAAACGGCTATGCTTTGTGGAAGAGATACGGTACAAGTAAGACCAGGAGAAAAAGGGAGCTTATCAGTTTCTAATTTAGTGAAAGAGATCGGTAACCTTACGGATAAAATTAGAGATAATGGTGAAGTCCTCATTTTTGAAATTGACGATGTTCGTTTTGTCGTGTTTCAAGATGGCAGAACCTTAATACATGGCGTTAGCGATGTGAATACTGCCAAGCAATTATATCAGCGCTATATTGGCGCGTAGTTTTTAAGGTGGTACACTGGATGAAGTTTTTTCTCTATAAAGTAGAATATGACGGCGGAAGCCAGTGGAGGGAATAAAAGGAAATATTATAAGACAGGTGATCAAGCAAACGTTGGTCATAGTATTATCCGATTATAGCTAGTATTAGGAAGAGGATCGTGAAGCGTTATGGAATGGGGCTACTACTGTTCCATCTGCTATCCACAGATCTTCTGTCATGAAATAAGGATACATGGTTTAATATTGCTATGTAGATAGTTGAAGGGTGAGGTTACTAATCTAATACACTTATAAAGTAAGTGAAAGCAGAAGACCAAGGGATGGGACTTCTGCTTTGTTAATTTTAAAAGTGGACCTATACAACTTATCTTAAAATGGGTTTGTTGCCCATTGTAAAGATTGTTTAATGAAAATACGAGGATGTAGTTTTAGTTGAGCGACCATATATTCCGCTAGATCTTCAGGCTGCATATACTTATCCTCATTTTTTTCTGCTAATTGGTCTCCGAAGGCAAGTTCTGTAGCAACAAGACTTGGATTCATCGTGAACACGCGAATATTGTTTTTACGAACTTCCTGCATTAGTGCTTCTGTCATACCTTGAATAGCAAATTTAGATCCACTATAGGAGGTAGAACCTGCTGTGCCTTTTAGTCCATTACTAGAAGAAATAGTAATAATGTCTCCTTGATTCTTTTCAACCATTTGTGGCAAGACAGCACGTGTAACGTGGTATGTTCCAAAAACATTAACCTCGAAAGTATGCTTCCATGTTACTGGGTCCATCTCTAGAAAAGCACCGTATGCTCCAATACCAGCATTATTTATAAGTATATCTGCTGAGCCAATTTCTTTTTGTAAGTAATCAATCGCTTGCTCAACTTCTTCTAGATTAGCTATATCAGCAGTAGCAAAGCTTGCTTTAACACCATGGGCTGCTGCTTCCTTTGCAACTTCTTCTAGCTTGCTTTTTGTGCGGGCGATTAGGCCAACATGGACTCCCTCTTTTGCTAATACGAGAGCAGTAGTTCGTCCAATACCACTACTAGCACCTGTAATGTAGGCAACTTTACCTTTGATAACTTGTCCCATATGAATCATCCTTTCTATAGCGATCTACGGTAAGTATAAGTTTTATAAGGAATAGATTCAAAGATAACTTATTACATCATTATCGGTGAGAAATGGATCCAATTTAAATGCTCCCTACAAAGAGGGAATTAACAGGAAAAAGATTAATAAAAGCATGATTATAAAAAAACGTTGGTGAGAGGGAAAATGCTGTACTTCGCTTTCCCTCTCACTCGATTGCCTCCCATACGTTTTATCCTTTTTCACTACGAAACGCTAATTACTTTAATGATTAAGAAGGATGGGTAGTCTTTTCACACCGCGTACAATCATGCCTGTTCGCCATTCTAAATCTTGTTTGGTAATATTCAAGGCAGCGTGCGGATAACGTTTAAAGAAGCTAGAAATCGCAATTTCACCTTCTAAACGAGCAAGCGGAGCACCTAAGCATGCGTGAATTCCCTTACCAAATGCTAAATGCTTCCTTTTTTCTCGCGTAATATCTAGAATTTCTGGATCTTTGAATTGCTCTGGATCGTGATTGGCAGAATTAAGGGAAATGATGACTAGATCCCCTTTTTTCATAGATTGTTCTTTAAATAGGATATCTTCTCCAGCCCAACGCGATGTACTGTATTCAACCGGACCATTAAATCGCAGTGTTTCTTCCAACGCATTGGTGATTAATGTTGGCTGCTTTTTTAATAATTCTAGCTGCTCAGGGTGTTCTAATAAATTCATAATGCTATTCCCAATAAAATTAACGGTTGTCTCGTGTCCTGCAATTATTAATAATGATACAACACCGTATAACTCTTTTTCAGTAAGTTGGTTCCCTTCTGCCTCCGTAATGACCAACTTACTAATTAAATCTTCACCAGGATTTACACGTACGATAGCAAACCGTTCCTTTAAATAGTGGATGAAATTATCCATGTGCTGTTCCATATCCTCTTGTACCATGGCACCATTTGTTCCTTCAATTAAGACATTTGACCAAATGCGAAATTTATCACGATCTTCTGTTGGGATTCCTAACATTTCACAAATAACGATGATTGGTAGTGGGAAAGCAAGTGAATCGATTACGTCAACAGACTGGTGATTAGCCATTTCGTCAAGGAGATGGTCTGTTATTTCTTGAATACGACCTCTCATTCCTACAATCATTTGTGGAGTAAATGCCTTAGAAACAAGACCACGTAAGCGTCTGTGATCAGGCATATCTGCAAACAACATATTTTCATCTAAAACGGTATAATAATTTAATTCATCTTCATGTATCAGTTTTCTAAAATCTTTAATAAATCGTTGGTCCTTTAATGCTGCTAACGCATCTTCATATCTCGTAATAAACCATGCATACTGACCATCTGGAAGTCGTATTTGGGTAATTGGCTCTTCCTTTCTTAATTGATTATAAGTTGGATAAGGATTAGCAATGAATGGCTTTGTAAATAACGTATCGCTCACAGATTTCATTTGAACCGCTCCTTTTGCAGAAAAATAGGTTATCGAGTTTCTTTTATTTGATCAAACATAATTTCTACATATTGGAATTAAGAAGATCTTTTTACCATATCAATATAAAGCTGTTGATATGCTTTATGTTCTGCTTCCATACCTAACTCAGAATAGAGAATGGATAACCATTCTACTGGTTTAGGGTCATCAGGATATAGTTCCATATCCCAACTCATGCATTCAATAGCTAATTCTTGCTGTTTAAAATAATGATAGAGTTCACCCAGACGTCGCTGTTGATTAGGGTCTTCAGCAAGTTCATTTATTTCATGAACCAGATTAATAATCCGCTTTGCAAATGGTTTCGTCATAAATGGCTCTAGCCATTTTAAAATATCGGGAAGGGGTAGTTCAGAGAGTAATCGGCAGATAGCTTGATGTAACATCCTATCTGCCTGCTTCCTATCTATCGTATGTAATGTGAGAATGAGCTGCTGGAGTTCTTTAGAATTCAGTGAGACGGGATTGACGGTAATTTGTTCGATTGTATTTACTAACGATTTGGATTGGGTAGGTTCCAAGGAGAGGCTGTGCTTGCTTTGCAAAACCATTAATTTTTGTACGTTTTTTGTTGATAAATATACATTCAATAAGTCTTTGAGGAATGTATCTAAGGTAAGTCCGCGTGTATATAAATCTTCCAAAACCTCTATTAAAGAGATAGCAGGGTAGTGTTGGTCTAACGTGGCTTTTAATTCCTGATAATCGGCATTACGTTGTGTATAGACAGCTTGGCTTATATGGATAGCGGCTAAATCCATCCATCGTTCCTGCTGCTTATATATGTGTGCAAGCTTTTGAAAATCTTCGTATTTATGGTCATAACAAATTTCTTCTACATAAATGGGGTCTTTCATAAGCATTTTCTCATCTTTATGTTTGTATAGTTCCTCGTACTTTGCAAATGTTAAATCACTGGAAAACGTATCAACTAATCGGTGATTAGGAGCAAAGCCTCTAAGGATCCTAAAAATACGGTAACAAGATAGTAATTTTCCATCTCGTCGCTCTTTATAAAAGCATTTTTCAATAAAATTTGCTAGCTTTTCTTTTTTTATAAAGGATTCGAAGTAGGTAGTGATTAATGCAGTTTCCTGAAGTGTGTATTCATTTAATAGTTTTTGAAAAAGGGAACTATATTTTCGTTTCTTAAATTGGGAATAAGGTGAGATTTGTAATTCGATAAATGGATGTGGAGAAGAAAGTACGAGTCCGTATTGGAAAGCTTTCCTTAGGTGAGATGTTTTTCGGGTGGTCCTTGAGCTGTCATACGTTAAATACTTATCGTTATGGAAAAATAAATAATATCGTTGCTGCTGGAGGTCAGTGGCTTCTATAACCTTACTTTGTTTATAAATGGCCATTCGATTAACATCAAGTTTTAACGTATGCTGATTCAAATTCTTTAAAAATATAGTTTGATTTCGCATGCTTATCCTCCTCTAAAAGAAACTTATGTATATATATTAAGTATGTCTAAGATAAATGACTTGATCAAGAAAAACAATTTTAAATGGTGTCCTTTCATTATAGATGAAATAGTTTTAATTTGCATGCTTTGATTTTTTAACATAATTTGGGCTGCCTAATATATTGGTATATAGATGTTTTTATCCCGCATATAACTGGCAGTAAGCCCCTCACCTCAAGGAATAAAGTGAAAGCAATATAGATAAGAAGGGGTTCAACTGCCAGTAAATGTCCGATTTGTTCGGGCCTACATGGAAGTAGGTCACAAAGGCGTTGCCACAGGACGTGGCGATTTAAGCCTTTGTACGTATTTGTTTCAGTAAAAGCCGGATGGAAGTTTCACTTTAAGAAAGAAAATCTTTTTAAATGATACGATGCATTTAATTTGGAAATTGTAAGGGGTGTAACAAATGCCTGCCATTTCAGGTGACGATTATATAAAGCGGATTGATCAGTTGAACACAGAAATTTGGTATAGCGGGGGGGAAAATAAATGGGAGGATTTCTCAGCATCCAGCTTTTAAAGGCGCGATTCAAAGTCAAGCCATGCTCTATGATTTGCAGCTGAGGGATGATTATATTGAAGAAATGACCTATCATTCACCTCATACAGGTGATCGTATTGGAACTTCTTATATACAGCCTAGGACGATACAGGAATTAAAGAAACGTAGTCGTATGATACAAATATGGGCAAAAATACATGGTGGAATGATGGGTAGGAGTCCAGATTATATGAACACCGTATTAATGGCCTTCGCTTCTTCTGCAAGGTTATTGGAAGGAAAAGCAAATTGCTTTCCGAAGCGGCTTGTTCAATTTTATGAAAGGGCTAGGGAAGAAGATATGTCGTTTACACATACCTTTATTAACCCACAATTCAATCGGTCAAAGTATTATATAGAAGATAGCGAAGAACCAATTGCTGCCAAAATTGTAGATGAAACAGAAGCAGGTTTAATTATAAAAGGTGCCCGGCTTTTGGCAACACAGGGCGGAATGACAGATGAGCTGCTTGTTTTTTCAGCTGGAAGAATATTTGAAGAAAATAATGCATACTTTTTATCTGTTCCTAGTGATGCTAATGGGCTAAAATTCATTTGTCGCGAATCATTCTGTAAGGGAGATTCCTCTTTTAATTATCCATTAAGTTCTCGATTTGAAGAAATGGATACGATGATTGTATTTGATAATGTTTTCATACCATGGGAGCGGGTCTTTTTTTATAAAAACATCGAGGTAGGTAATCGTTTTCAACGAGAAAGTGCGTTTTTGCCTTTTAGTCTGCATCAAGTGATTAATAGGCAGGTTGTAAAGCTAGAATTCGTTTTGGGTATTGCTGAGGAGATTATCGAGTCAATCCATACTGGTACGTACGAGAATGTACAAGAGAAGATGGCAGAAATCATTGTCGGTTTAGAGACAATAAAAGCATTGTTAATTAAATCAGAGGTGAATGCGACACTGGATGAGTTTGGACTGATGCGACCGGAATTAGCTTCGTTACAGGCAGCAAGTAGCGCATTTCCCAAAATTTACCCACGGGCAGTGGAAATCATTCAATTACTTGCTGCTAGCGGATTAATGACTATACCTACAGAGGAAGATTTTAATTCGTCTATACGGATGGATTTGGATCAATATTTGCAGAGTGCAACAAAAGATGCAGTGGAAAGGGTGAAGTTATTTCGATTAGCATGGGATTTGACAATGAGCCCATTTGGTTCCAGACAAACACAATATGAGCGATTTTTCTTTGGTGTTCCTAATGTATTAGCAAGTGAATTATACCATGGTTATAATAAGAAAAAATATCAGGAGTTTATTAAAGCATTTATAGATCAAACATTCACATCGGAAAATGAAAGCAAAAGTAGTAGATAGCATAACTAAATATTAGTTGCTGAGACTTCACACTGTATCGCACATTGTGGGGGGCAGACCCGAGAGACTATTTCTCCGACATTATTTTACTTAACGATTTAGGCGAGATTATCACCCTGCAAAATAGAAGCTAAGGCTTATCTAGGATTGCGCGCATTACTGAAATAAGTGAAGTCTATGAACTGGGTACCTATCGATCGATGCTACCTTTTGTTGACCGAAACCAACATCAGATTAAGGGGCAGTTTGTGAAGTATGAGAGGTGATTAAAAGAAGTGTCGATATAATAAATGCTTAGTAGGCATTATTTTTTTGCGGAGTAAGGGTAAAACACACTTATTTGTTCAACTAGTAATCAGTGGGGGATAAACAATAATTGATAAACAAAAAACCCCCACTGATTGAAGCTTTACTTTATCTAAAAGTTTCTCTTTTCATATGTATACATTTAGTCTATAATTTACAGGATATTTGCATAATTATGTCGAATATTAATGCGTAAATTTTAGATTAAGGTGGTGAATGGTATGGATCAACTAATAGATAAGATACCTTTTGTTAATCACGATTCAAGAATAAAGAAAATTAAGAAGGGTTTTTCAGCTGATAAAAAATTTGTAGTTGATAATCGCTATCTTATCCGAGTTTTTTCAAGTGAACAGGAAGCGAGTAGGGAAAAGGAATTTAAGACAATCATGCGCTTACAAACTTATTCCAAGTATGTCCCTGAAGCAGTTGAATTTGGCTCTATAACGGATACGGATTATTCATATATGATACTTACTTATATTACCGGTAAGGATGGAGAAGCTGTCTTACAATGTTTAACAGAAGATGAACAGTACGAAGCGGGAATTCAAGCTGGTATGGAATTAAAGAAGCTGCACGCCTTTCCAGCCCCAGAAAATATACCATCATGGTACGAAATTAAAAGACGAAAAAGTAATAAATATCTGTCAGAATTGGAGGCTATCGATGTTGATGTAAACATGAAAAGGATGCTTCGGTCGTATATTAAGGAAAATGAGCAATTATTATACAATAGGCCAAATACATTTCAGCATGATGACTTTCATCCTGCTAATCTATTGATCAACGAAGGCAGATTTGCAGGAATAATTGATTTTCAGAGAATAGACTGGGGTGATCCTATTCATGATCTCCAAAAACTCGGCTTTTTTTCTAATCGAGTAAGCAATGCGTTTACAAGGGGAATTGTTGATGGTTATAACGAAAATGATGTTTCTATAAAGTTTTGGGAACTATATGCATTATATAGTGCCATGCATATTGTATCCTCGCTTGTGTGGGGAAGGAAAATGGGCAACTATCAGACCATGCTGACCTATTCGCTAGATGTTATTAGAGATCATAAAAACTTTACAACGTGTATCCCAGCTTGGTACCGCTGATCTTCATTCATAATTGATGGAACCATTAAATGAATGTGTTCGTATATAAATGATAAATATAAATAAGGAGTTAGCTATGAAACGAACGGTAGAATTTATATTAGGTTTAATTGCTGTTGCGATGGTATAGATGAAGTTATTAACATAATTTAGCTATATAGGCTAGATAAAATGGATTTTAAAGTATAAATACCTGCTTTGAAATCTATTTTTTGGTAGTCATCGGAAATGAAGGAAATGATAAAATTTGTCCATGTGGATAAATATGCGTGTTAAGCCGCGTCCAGCTCCAGCGCCCAGAAACGATGTGACTTCACGAATCGTCTCACGATAATTCATCATCGGCTCGCAAGCTCACTGTGATTTCCTTATTTCCGTTGACTCGCTCCACTCGCTATGTTTCCAATCGGGAGCTTGTATCCCGCATATCACGTGCAGTATGCCCTCAATATGGATAAGAAGGGGATCAACTACCAGTTATAGGTCAGATTGGTTCCAAGGCCTTTAGGTTATACCCTTGTGGTACTAACAATCCGTGGAGGATAAACATCCCTCCACGGATCGTTGTTTCACTTTATCTATATAGTGTGCACATCCCATGCTCTATATCTGGTTAATTACAATTAAACGTTATTTCTTATTTTTCCCCACTTAATTCTACTAATATTTTTGCTTGAGACTTGTCCTTAGATAATGCTTCAAAGCCTTTTTCAATTATGTCATCCAGCTGTATTTCATCCGTGATAACAGATTGTGGCTGTATTTGACCAGATGCCATTAAATCAATCGTTTGCTGAAAAGAAGTAGGTGTATAAGCTATAGATGAAGTGATTTTCACACCTTTACCTGTTAATTGGAATGGGTTCCATTCAATCGGTCTAGCAAAGATTGATACGATTACCATGGTTCCTCTTGGTTTCGTTGCTTGAATAGATTGCTCAAATGTAGGAGCTACGCCAGCAACTTCAAAGGAAACATCTACACCTTCAGGTACGATATCTGTAATAGCTTTTACTGGATCAGTTTCCCCAGAATTAATAATATGTGTTGCTCCGACTTCTTTTGCTTTTTGCAGCCTTGTTTCCGACAGGTCTAGTGCAATAATTTTGCTTGCACCTGCTGCTTTTGCTGCAATGATTGTTAATAATCCAATCGGTCCAGCACCGAATACTGCAACAGTGTCGCCAAATACTAGTCCGCCTTCTTTTATTGCTTGAACAGCAACTGCTGTCGGTTCAACTAAAGCTCCGTCTTGTAATGTTAATGGCTCAGGTAGGTGATATACATTTTTTTCTGGAACATTTGTAAATGATGTAAATCCACCATCTGTATTTAAACCGATAAAGGCAAAGCCATCATATGGGTCAAGATCCTCTGATTTATTTCCGAATGTAAGGGTAGGATTTACTGCTACTCGGTCGCCCGGCTTATATGTGGTAACCTTTGCACCTACTTCTTCTACAACTCCTGCAAACTCATGCCCAAATGTTAATGGAGTTGTATCACCTGTTAAAGGATCTTCTTTTTCTACAGGAACAAATACAGGTCCTTCCTCATATTCATGAAGATCACTTCCGCAAATGCCTGCCCAAGCTACTCTCACCTTTACTTCAGTTTCTTTTAAAGGTTTCAATTCTCGTTCTTCTACTCGTACATCTTTTTTACCGTACCATACTGCAGCTTTCATGGAATTATCCTCCTTATTACTCAGATGGAAATAATTAAATTACTACTTTAGTATACCATTCTTATTTTATAATTTGTCTATTTCTGTCGAAACTTCACATATTAGTCAAGATAATTTTACAAGTAATATACAAATTAGAAAATATATTGTTTGTAGTCTATAAGTTATGGGTCAATCGGAATTCATTTGGGTGATTTTGTTAGAAGTTTACCTTTAGTAGTTAGTTCGTAGATGTGAATCATTATGTTAAAATTATGATTGAGAAACATAGAATCATCTAGTCTAGCATGCAGGTAGAATGAAGATATGGTTTCTTACTTTTAACGATTTATCCCACATATAACTTGCAGTAAGTTCCCTGCTTCAAGCAATAGAGAGAAAGCAATATGGATAAGGGGGAAATCGACTGCCAGTAAATGTCCGTTGGTTTAAAGGCCTCTAGGTCATACCCTTGTGGTGCTAACCATCCGTGGGGATAAACAAAATCCCCTACGGATGGAAGTTTCACTTTATACTATGAAATATGGAATTTTACAGTAATCGAAGAATAATAGATGAATCTTATTATAAGGAGGAATATGGAATGAAATTTATTCACACTGCTGATTGGCATCTTGGCAAATTAGTACAGGGTGTCTATATGACAGAAGATCAAGCGTACATACTTTATCAATTCATCGAGGCTATTGAAAATGAAAAACCTGATGCTGTTATTATTGCAGGAGATTTATATGATAGAGCAGTGCCGCCAACAGAAGCGGTACATCTCTTAGATGAAATTTTAGAGAGAATCGTACTTCAACTTCGTATTCCGGTTTTGGCAATTGCTGGGAATCATGATAGTCCGAGCCGATTAAATTTTGGTAGTAAAATTATGCGAGATAATGGCTGCCATATTGTAGGGACGCTCACGAATGATTTACAACCAATTGTTTTACATGATCATGATGGAGAAGTTCATTTTCATTTAGTTCCTTATTGTGATCCAAGTGTGGTAAGAACTACTTTTCAGGATGATACGGTTCGTACACATAATGATGCAGCAAAGAAAATTATCGAGCAGATTGAGAGGAGAATGGATTCACATGCTAGACATGTATTTGTAGGACATGCTTTCGTTACTCCTTATGGAGCAGAAGAAGAAAATACGAGTGATTCAGAACGTCCATTATCTATTGGTGGATCGGAATACGTAGCTGCTGAGCACTTTGCAAAATTTCATTACACAGCGTTAGGACACCTGCATCAAGCGCATTATGTATGGAACGAGACGATACGTTATGCTGGATCTCCATTGAAGTACTCTATTTCAGAGGAGCATCATAAGAAAGGATTCTATGTTGTGGAAATAGATGGAGAAGGTGCTGTTAATGTTGAGAAACGTATACTGCATCCGAGAAGAGATGTGCGCACAGTTGAAGCTTCTATAAATGAGTTGCTGACACACCCTATCAATGATGATTATGTATTTATTCGCTTAACAGACGAGTTACCAGTACTTTCACCGATGGAAAAGGTGCGATCTGTTTACCCAAATGCGTTGCATGTTGAACGGAAGCATAATCAATTTTCTCTTGCTGATGATGAGGAGAATAATCGGGTAGAACGCACCAAGCTGTCAGAACTTGAATTATTTCATGCTTTTTACAAAGAAGTGAAGGGAACAGAAGCAACACAAGAAACGGAACAGCTTTTTAAAGAAGTACTGAATGAATGGCTGCATGAGGAATCAGATGTAACACAAACAGAAAAGTTGAAGCCTTATCTTACCATTTAATGCAGAAGGGAGTGGAATAATTGAGACCTTTAAAGTTAACAATGACAGCGCTTGGCCCATATAAAGATACGGAAACAATAGATTTTACGGAAATAGAAGCGTATCGTTTATTTGTTATTTCTGGAAATACTGGTGCCGGTAAGACGACTATATTTGATGGTATTTGCTTTGCTTTATATGGCTCAGCAAGCGGAGAAGATCGAGAAGAAAATATGCTGCGAAGTGATTTTGCCGATGACAATGTCCATACAGCAGTGGAGTTACTGTTTGAATTAGGCGGTCGTATTTTTCGAATTCTGCGCCAACTAGGCCATGTGAAGCAAGGGAATAAAACGAAGACAGGTGACCGATACGAATTCTATGAGCTAATAGATGGCAATGAAATTCCTTGTGTAGATAGGCAGATTGTATCTGAAATAAACAAAAAAATAGAAGCTTTAATTGGTTTAACGCAGGATCAATTTAAGCAGATTGTTATGCTTCCGCAAGGAGAATTCCGTAAGCTACTCACCTCGAAAACGGATAATAAAGAAGAAATATTACGTCGACTATTTAAGACGGAACCGTATAAAAAAATTAGTGAACGGATGAGAGAGAAGAAGGCTAATGCAGAACAGGCATACAATAAAGCTATCCAAGCTCGTGATCAATTGATTAAGCATATTGAAGTGAGGTTACCTAAACGAGAAAATTCATTTCTATTTCAGCTTTTAGAAAGTGAGCATTACAATATCAATCAGGTTATAACTGGTTTACAAGAAGAAAGTCACTTTTATATGGAGAGAATCGCGTGTGATAAGGCTAGATATGAACAAGCATATGAGGCTCATAATAACAAACAGGCGGAATATCACCAAGCAAAAGCTATAAATGATCGTTTCAATGAAATGCAACAAAAAAAAGCCAGACTAAACGAATTAGATAATCAGCTTACAACATATCAAAAGCGAGAAAAACAATTAGACGATGCAGAGCGAGCTAACAACCTCATTCCTTATGAAAAACAGCGAAATGATTGGCATAAAGAAGAGGAAATGCAACAAAAGAATCTTCACTACGCAGAAAATAAGCTTAAAACAGCTAACGAGCGAGTAAAGCAAGTGCAAGCCTTGTATAAAAAAGAGGAAGATAAGAAGGAAGAAAGAGAACAACTACGTATTATTCTGGAACAACTAAAGGATTATTTACCAATAGTTAAAGAAATGGATGCGTCTAACCAACAGTTGAATAAGCTGAATCAGCAAGTGCAGGATGGCGCCTCCGAATTGGAGAAACTTCAAAAACTACTCGATGTAAAGAATCAGCGAGCAGAAGCTATTCACGAACAAATAGAAAAGCTCGATCTCACAGTCGAGCAGTTACCAGATAAACAGCAACGATTACAAGAGATGCGAGATCAAGTAAAAGTCCTAATAGATTATATAGAGTTAACAAAAAAACACGATAAATTAGAAAAAGAATCCAAACAAAAACATCAAGAAGCATCTCAAGCGCAAGCTGATTACCAACAAATTGAAAGGGATTGGCTTAATAATCAAGCTAGTATTCTAGCAGCGCATCTACATGATGGACAAGCTTGCCCGGTCTGCGGAAGTATCGATCATCCACAAAAAGCCATAAATAGGGATCGTAACGTATCGAGGGAGCATTTAGAAAAAGCGAAGCAGCAATTTCAGATACTAGATACGCAATATCGTAACAGCTTTGCTGAATGGAATTCAGTAAGCGTACAATTAAAGGAAAGGGAAAATGAATTAAATAACTATTCCATAAATAAGAGAGATGTAACAAGTGCTAAAGAAGCATTAGTACTTCAAGGGCAGCAACTAAGTGAAGAAGTGAAGCAATTACATCATGATAGAAAACAGCTTGCTGAATATAAAGCTATGTACGAACAGGCATTAAAAGAAACCAAAGATGTAGAAGCTAAAGTGAAAAGAACGGAGCAATATTATCAAGAGCAAGTTGCATCTTATCGTACTGCTCATGCTGTTTATCAGGAAAGAATACAAAAGATTCCTCAAGATGTGAGAACTCTGTCTGAATTAGAGAAAAAAATAGAAGTAAAAGAAGAGCAACGAAAGGAATTGGAGGAGCGCTGGGAGCAAATACAACAAAAGCTGTTGCAGGAGAAAGAAGAATTGACTAAAAGTGAATCCGATGTTAGTCATGCAAGCAACCAGCTGCAGGAAACGAAGATAAGGCGGGAGAATGCAGACAAACAGTTTGTTGATGCATTAAGCCAAGCGTCCTTCCAAACGGAGGAGGTGTTTCAACAAGCTAAGCTGAAAGAGGATGAGCGTAAGCAGTTAAAGCATAGCATAGAAGAATATAATCAGCATCGGCTTACGCTGCAAAAGCAGGTCCGTGATCTGAACAGAGAATTGAAAGATAAGCAGCAGGTTGAATTAACGACTATTGAAGCCAAACTGAAAGAATTAAAAGTAGAATACGAACAAGCATTAAAGACATGGGATCAATCAAATAAATACTATGAGGAAATCATTACACTACAGCAAAACATTGTCGAGGTCACTGAACAAGCTAATAACTTGGAAAAGAAATTAGCCACTATAACCGATCTCCATGATGTATTAAGAGGGCAAAATAACAAGAAAATATCCTTTGAACGGTATTTACAAATTGAGTATTTGGAGCAGATTATCGATGCGGCAAATTTACGATTAGATCGATTATCAAATGGTCAATTTTTCCTGAGTCGTAGTGACAGGCAGGAATCGCATGGAAGACAGAGTGGTCTAGGCCTCGACGTTTTCGATGCATACACGGGACAGACAAGAGATGTGAAATCCTTATCCGGAGGCGAGAAGTTTAATGCAGCTCTTTGTTTGGCACTAGGTATGTCAGATGTTATTCAAAGTTTTCAAGGCAATATTTCGATTGAAACAATGTTTATTGATGAAGGGTTTGGTACGCTGGATGAAGAAGCACTAAACAAAGCAGTTGATACATTGGTAGGTTTACAGCAATCGGGTAGAATGATTGGCGTGATCTCACATGTGCAGGAATTAAAAGCTATGTTCCCAGCAGTACTCGAGGTAAAGAAGACAAAAGAAGGATCTAGTCGAGCAAAATTTGTTGTAAAGTAACGGTAGCCTTTAAAGAATTTTAAAGGAACTGAATAGAGGAGGGCTATCAAAAGCTGAATCCTAGTGAATTTTTGTATCGCTTTTCACTGGCGTAGTTACATTTGACATGTGCTGTTTTCACAATTTTTTCGGCTAGGATAGACGTTCATGCATCGATTTCTCTCGGTAGAATAATTACTATTCCAAAGAACTGTCGAACTACTATCCTGATATACTTCATATTCGAATAGTAGTTCGACATTACTTATCTCAATTTCTATAGTCTCTCGCTCTTCATAATCGTTTAACTTGCTGAAACGATGGACTGTAAGTGCTGTAATGTTTGTTTTAGATTGTTTGTTTCCTCTTGTGTTAGAGGTACCATTGGAAGCCGAACATCCCCAACTGGAACACCTTTCATAGATAATGCTGATTTGACGGGCGAAGGACTAGGTGCAGCAAACAAAGCTTTCATGATTGGAAGTAAATGTTGATGTAGCGCTGCACTAGCTTTGACATTTCCAAAGCTAAATTGATTTATCATCTCTTGCATTTCATTACCAATGATATGGGAGGCGACTGAGACCACACCTTTTCCTCCAATAGCTAATGCTGGTAATGTTAGTCCGTCATCTCCGCTGTATAGGGAGAAGTCCTTGGATGTGCGTCTAATTATTTCTGACATCGCATCAAGGTTACCGCTCGCTTCTTTGATGGCAACAATATTATCTATTTTAGAAAGCTGTACCGTAGTATCTACAGTTAAATTGACACCAGTTCTTCCCGGTACATTATAAAGCATAATAGGGAGATTAGTAGCTGCTGCAATCGCTTGGAAATGCTGATAAATTCCTGTTTGCGAAGGTTTATTGTAGTATGGAGTAACAAGCATGATACCATTAACTCCAACTTTTTCCGCTTGTATTGTTAAATTAATAGTAGCTTTTGTGTTATTTGCCCCAGTTCCAGCTAATACCGGAATTCGATCATTTACTACTTCAACAACGAAGCGCATAAGCTGAATCTTTTCCTCATCTGTTAATGTAGCTGATTCACCTGTAGTTCCAGCAACAATCAGCCCATCCGTTCCATTTTTAATTAAATAATTTACGAGAGATCTTGTGGCATGAAAATCAATTTTTCCATGTTGATCAAATGGTGTCACCATTGCGGTTAATACTTGGCCAAATTCCATTTCTTTACACCCCTTGTGATAAGTTAAAACAATAGATGGATAGACCATTTCTAATTAACGCAAAAAAACAGCAGCAAGGGTTTGCTACTGCAGAAATGTAGTATTTCATTTTCTGCGTCAGATAGCCCTCCATATAGTTACCTATACGACAGTCCTGTATTTATTCAATAGCAGAACCAGCAACAGTAAATAATGAGTTATCTGTTACTTCGGCAACGATCCCTTTCCACAATCGTCAATGGATCTCATTATCCTCAAACTGTGTAATGATGACCGATGCACCTCTATCCTCACTTCAAATAATTGAAATAAGAAATATTTAATTGTCTGTAATATAACAGATTTCCTTATTTCACGCAAGGCTATTTGAATTTTAGCAAGGAAATGATGCCTATCGTTTATTCAATTGTTCCTTTAATGACATACAAATAAAGTGAACCTTCAATCAATTGAAGGTTTTGTTTGTCCCCCTAGTTACCAATAGTGTTGTTCCTTTATTGCTTGAAGCGGGGGTCTTACTGCTAGTTATATGTGGGGAAAAACATAATTTAGCTAAGCATCTCACCTAGAGTAATTACTCGAATCAATCAAAATATGACAAGTTGACATCCAGTCTATGCTTGAGGTGGTACGTGTTCTATAGGACGAAATACTTCTAGGTGAACTAAGGGCATCACTGTTTAAAGAATTCTTCCACCAATCCTATAAACTTCAGTACAATTGGAGGTAAATAACGATTTTTCTCATAGGCTAGATATACGCTTCTGGATAAATGTGAATCGTTAATATGTTTTATATGATAATCTGAATGAACTGTATTTTTAACATAGTTTTCAGGAACAACTGTGATTCCTAAACCTTCGATAACAAGACGACATGCTGTTTCAAATCGCTCGATTTCAAATTGAATCATTGGCTGAATCCCTGATTTAGCAAATGCATAAAGAATATCCTCTCTTGTTTGAAAGCCTTCTTTGCAAATGATAAATGTTTCGTCTTTCAAGTCATAAATAGTTAGCTCTGTATGATCTTGTAAGTTGTGCCCTTGAGGAAGAACAGCAACTAATTTTTCCTCATAGATAGGTAATGTCTCAATCGCATCATTATTCAAATTCTGATTTGTTATAGCTAGATGAATATCGAAGTTTGTTAAAGCTTTCTCTACATCCGTTAAACTTAGAATTTCTAATAATTTTATATGAGCATCCTGATATTCTTTCTGAAATTGTTTCAAAATTTTTGGTACCCAAAAATTGGAGGACTCTATTAAACCGATTGTGAGTTCCAGCGGTCCCTGCTCTTTCAAGCGGATCATTTCTTTAGATACATGCTGATAGTGATTTAACAATTTTTTAGCCTCTTGATAAAGTATTTTACCCTCACTTGTGACCTCGAGGCTCCTCGTATTACGTTTAATTAATGTCAATCCTACTTCATTCTCTAGCTTTTTAATAGCAGCACTAAGTGATGGCTGAGATACATGTAAGACGGTTGCTGCTCGAGTATAGGTTGATTGTTCAACAATCGTAACAAAATAGACTAAATGGCGAAATTCCATCCTAATCTCCTTAATTTATAGTTGAATTTTATAAAAATATAGAATATTTATATTTGTAATTATATATTATTATAATTATAATTTTAATGTATGGTATTAAATTAAAAAAATGTTATGTCTTCTATTATCTATAGTACCAAATAAACAGAAGGATCGATAATCAGATGGAAAAGGAATGTGAATTTTTTAACTACAGAAAATGTAAACGGTTTATTTGAGGTTGCTAACATAGGGAGGAGATGAAGAAAATGAGAATGGAAAAGAACATGCAAGTAGAACAATATCGTGGTTCAGCATTACATACGAAAGGATGGATACAAGAAGCTGCTCTTCGAATGTTGAATAATAATCTGAGCCCAGAGGTGGCAGAAAATCCAGACGAGCTAGTGGTTTATGGTGGGATAGGTAAAGCAGCACGAAATTGGGAATGCTACGAGGCGATTGTGAAGGAATTAAAACAGATAGAGGAAAATGAGACCTTACTCATTCAATCAGGAAAACCCGTTGCTGTGTTCCGTACGCATACAGATGCTCCGAAAGTGCTGATTGCTAACTCGAATTTAGTTCCAGCATGGGCGAATTGGGAGCACTTTCATGAATTGGATCAGAAAGGTTTAATGATGTATGGGCAAATGACTGCGGGCAGCTGGATCTATATTGGCAGCCAAGGAATTGTGCAAGGAACATATGAGACATTTGCAGAATGTGCTAGGCAGCATTTTGACGGTAGTTTACAAGGAACGATTACTGTGACGGCGGGGTTAGGCGGCATGGGAGGAGCGCAACCTTTAGCGGTGATACTAAATGAGGGGATCTGTATTGCTATAGAAATAGATCCTCATCGTATCCAGCGTCGATTAGATACAAATTATTTAGATACCTCTACGGATAGCTTAGATGAAGCAATAAAGCTTGCTGAAGAAGCGCGTAGTAAAGGGGAAGCGCTATCTATAGGCTTGTTAGGCAATGCAGCTGAGCTTCTACCGGAAATGCTTACAAAAGGATTCATTCCAGACGTACTAACAGATCAAACCTCCTCTCATGATCCGCTGAATGGCTATATCCCTGTTCATATGACGTTAGCAGAAGCAGCTAAATTAAGGGAGAATAATCCAGGGAATTATGTTCAATTATCTAAACAAAGTATTGCAGTTCATGTTAAGGCAATGCTGCAAATGCAGCAAAAAGGGGCGGTTACCTTTGATTATGGAAATAATATCCGCCAAGTAGCCAAGGATGAAGGAGTAGCGAATGCATTTGATTTTCCTGGATTTGTTCCTGCTTATATTCGCCCACAATTTTGTGAAGGTAAAGGACCGTTTCGCTGGGTGGCATTATCCGGCGATCCAGAAGATATTTATAAGACAGATGAGGTCATCCTGCGCGAATTTAGTGAGAACGAGTCGCTGTGTAAGTGGATTCGCATGGCGCAAGAGAAAATTAGTTTCCAAGGACTCCCTTCTCGGATTTGCTGGCTAGGGTATGGAGAAAGAGCCCGCTTTGGAAAAATTATTAATCGTATGGTTGAACGAGGTGAATTAAAAGCACCGATTGTTATCGGACGTGATCATCTTGATTCAGGTTCCGTAGCCTCACCAAATCGAGAAACGGAAGCGATGAAGGATGGAAGCGATGCGGTAGCGGACTGGCCAATATTAAACGCGTTGATTAATAGTGTTGGGGGAGCTAGCTGGGTCAGTGTCCACCACGGTGGCGGCGTTGGTATGGGATACTCGCTTCATGCTGGAATGGTTATTGTTGCCGATGGAACAAAAGAGGCGGAGGAGCGTTTGGATCGCGTCCTTACAACAGATCCTGGGATGGGGATTGTTCGTCATGTGGATGCAGGCTATGAAAAAGCCGAGGATACTGCGAAGGAAAAAGGTGTTCATATTCCAATGCTACAACGTAAAGGGGCGTTATAAATGTCAGATATCCTATTTATTAAACATGCAGCTCAATTACTTACCATAAGTGGAAATACCGATAAGCCAGCTAAAACTGATGCAATGAGAGAGCTTAATAGTATAGAAGATGGTGGATTACTTGCGAAGGACGGTGAGATTATTGCCATTGGTACGACGGAAAAAATTCAAGCGAAGTATGCCGATGAAATTGCTCAAGCTAAACAAATCGATGCGTCTAATAAAGTAGTTTCCCCAGGTCTGATCGATCCTCATACACATCTTGTTCATGCCGGAACAAGGGAGAATGAGTATGCAATGCGACTAAAAGGAAAGTCGTATATGGACATCATGCATGCAGGAGGCGGTATTCACGCAACAACTCGAGCTACGCAGCAAGCAAATTATGACCAACTTTATCATGAATCGAAGCTGCGTCTAGATACATTTCTAACAAATGGCGTCACCACAGTAGAAGCAAAGAGTGGATATGGTTTAACGACAGAACATGAAATCAAGCAATTGGAAGTTGCCAAGCAATTAAATAAGGATCATGTCATGGATGTTGTTTCAACATTTATGGGAGCACATGCTGTACCAGTAGCCGAAAAAGAAAATCCAGATATTTTTGTAGATCGAGTTATTTCAGAGATGATTCCAGAGGTTGCTAAACGGAATTTGGCAACATTTAATGATGTGTTTTGTGAGCGAGGCGTATTTACGCCAGAACAATCAAGAAGAATTCTGGAGGCGGGTAAGGAATATGGACTAATTCCAAAAATTCATGCGGATGAAATTGAATCCTATGGGGGGGCAGAATTAGCTGCAGCTGTTGGTGCGATTTCAGCTGATCATTTATTGAAGGCATCGGATGTAGGAATTCGTCAAATGGCTGAACAAGATGTTATTGGTGTTCTTTTACCAGGTACTGCATTTTTCCTAATGGCAGAATTTGCTCAAGCAAGAAAAATGATAGATCAAGGCTTAGCCGTTGCTCTTTCTACGGATGCAAACCCAGGTTCATCCCCAACGTTATCCTTACAGTTTATTATGAATCTTGGCTGTTTAAAAATGGGGATGACACCTGAAGAGGTTATTACAGCAACAACCATCAATGCTGCACATGCGATTGGTTGTGCTGATAAAATCGGGAGTCTAGAAATTGGTAAACAGGCAGATATTACGATTTTTAATGTACCAAATTATCTAATGCTATCCTATCAATATGGAATGAATCATGTGGATACAGTTATCAAGAAGGGAAAGGTAGTTGTAGAACAAGAGAACTTGTCCACATGTAACAGGCATGTATCCTCCGTATAAGAAATAACAAAAGATGGGGTGGAATTAGGTTAATACGATTTATTGCGTATATAACTGGCAGTGATATTTCCACTAAAAGCAATAAAGTGAAACCAATAATGGATAATAGAGATATCCACTGCCAGTAAATGTCCGAGTGGTTTAAAGACCTTTAGGTCATAATCTTGTGGTACAAACCTTCAATGGGGATAAAAATCCACACTAATTGATGTTTCACCCTATGATTATAGCTATGTAATATTTGATTTTTGAATAATAATAGACGGAATTTTTTGTAAATGTTATTGACGGATAATTTTACGAAGACGTATACTAAAAGTAGTTACTAGTCATTAGTTAAGATTAGATTATTTAAAGAGCGTTTGATATATACTTGGCTTTCAAAAAAGAGGAGCTATGCGGACTACATAGTAGGTCTTCAACTCAGAAGAAGGCTGAACCGCTACCCGAAAGCGGAGTATTCCAGTTGTATGGAGGCAACTGACTTTTGAGAAACCATTTTGTATAAGCAGAGACCTTTAGGAGAAGAAACAATGACACAAAAACTTCGTATTGGAAAAATTGCTACGTTACTTGCAATGCTAGATGAGCAAGAACGAGCGTCCTATCAATCGATAGTTCCAGATGTCCAAATTTGTGAAGGAAAAGTTGGATCAATGGATATGCAAAAAGTGATTTCCGCAGTAGAAACGGCAGTGAAACGAAGCAAGCTAATTCAAGAAGGCGTTTATCGAGAAACACATGCACTTTATCATGCAATTTTAGAAGGATTAGAAGGGGTTACTAGAGGGCAGTGGGCAATTGGTGAAATGATGCGTACCGTTGGGTTACGATTCGCTGTTGTTCGTGGGAACCCATATGTAAATCCTGAAGAAGGTGAATGGATTGCCGTTGCCTTTTACGGTACCATTGGAGCTCCAATAAAAGGCTTGGAGCATGAAGCTGTCGGACTAGGTGTTAATCATATTTAATTATATAAATCATTACCTAAAGTGAGTAGACATGAGGAGGTGATGGTGGCTTATTTGTATGCCATTATCGCCTCTTTTTTATTGTATTAATGAAAAGGGGGAAGCGTAATGATTGAGCTATCAGGAGATTCTTTAACCATAGATCAATTGAAACGCATCTGTATTGAACAGGAGCAAATTACCATTTCAAAAACTAGTATGGAAAAAGTTCGAGAAAGCAGATTAGCTGTGGATAACATTGTTGCCAATAAAGAAATTGTTTATGGGATTACGACCGGTTTTGGGAAGTTTAGCGATGTTATGATTGAGGCAAAAGACGTAGAGGATTTACAATTACATTTAATTCGTTCACATGCCTGTGGAGTTGGTAATCCATTTGAAGAAAAGGTATCGCGTGCAATGATGGTCCTTCGCTTAAACGCACTATTAAAAGGGTTCTCTGGCGTACGTCCTGTGCTCGTTGAGCTATTAGCAGATCTAGTTAATGAGCGAATACATCCTGTTATTCCTGAGCAAGGTTCTCTGGGGGCATCAGGAGATTTAGCTCCATTAGCGCATTTAGCCTTAGTGATGATCGGTGAAGGGAAAGTCTTTAATGAAAAGGGAGAAGCGGTTGATGCTGCCTCGGTTCTTTCTAAAAAACAGCTTCAACCAATTGTATTACAAGCAAAGGAGGGGCTAGCACTAATTAATGGAACCCAAGCGATGGTAGCAGTTGGTGTCATGAATTATATAGAAGCCGAAAAGCTAGCCTATGACAGTGAGTGGATAGCTGCGTTAACGATGGAGGGATTGCAAGGGATTATCGATGCTTTTCATCCAGCTGTTCATGAAGTACGAGGGTATCCACAGCAAGTAGCGGTGGCTAAGCGAATGACAGCTTGGTTAGAAGGCAGTCAATTAATTACTCATCAAGGAGAAAAACGGGTCCAAGACGCTTATTCCTTGCGTTGCATTCCTCAGGTTCATGGGGCAACATGGCAAGCACTGGATTATGTAAAGGAAAAATTAGAAATAGAAGCAAATGCTGCAACAGATAATCCACTTATTTTTGATGGGGGAAAGCTGGTTATCTCAGGGGGCAATTTTCATGGTCAACCGATTGCGATAGCTATGGATTTTCTGAAAATTGCGGTTGCTGAACTTGCCAATATTTCTGAACGACGTGTAGAGCGTTTGGTTAATCCACAGTTGAATGACTTACCGGCATTTTTAAGTGCTCAGCCTGGGCTACAATCTGGAGCCATGATTATGCAATATGCTGCAGCGTCGCTCGTATCTGAGAATAAAACGTTAGCTCATCCAGCCAGTGTCGACTCGATTCCGTCATCGGCTAATCAAGAGGATCATGTCAGTATGGGGACAATAGGTTCTCGACATGCTAGGCTGATCATAAATAATACAAGACGTGTGTTAGCAATTGAATGCATATGTGCTCTTCAAGCAGTGGAAAGCACAGGGATAGACAAAATGGCCGGTAAACTAAAAGAAAAATGGGAAGCATATCGGAAGGTCGTGCCAACGATAAGTGAAGATCGGATTTTCTCAACAGATATAGAAGAAGTTGCTTCGCTTTTAAACGTTAAAAAGGGGGATTATGCAACGGATCTCCAGCTAGATATAACTTGACATACAAAGGATGAATTATTAGAATTATCAATAATTATATCTTATGTAATTAAATAGGAATAATTGAAAACCATTGCATTTTGGGGGAAATATACTTAGCAATTAGAGGTCGATGTAGAGGGATTCTGCAAGAGAAACTTCTATAAAACAAAACCCCAACTGATTGGAGTTTCACATTATTGATGTAGTGGACAGAAAAGAGAGAATTATAATGAAGAGGAGTTTGCAGAAATGTCTAAACAAGCAATTCAACAAATGAAATTATCAATGCGTCTACCAGTCATTATGGCACCGATGTTTTTAGTGTCTAGTCCTAAAATGGTCGTGGCAGCTTGTCGTGCTGGAATTGCTGGGACTTTTCCAGCATTAAATGCAAGAACTAGTGATATTTTAGAAGACTGGATGCATCAAATTAATACGGAAATTGATGTACTCAAAGAAAAAGAACCGACGAGGAAAATCGCACCTTGGGGTATAAACTTTATTACTCATCGTTCCAATAAGCGGTATACGGAAGATTTAAAATTAATTGAAAAATACCAGCCACCCATTGTTATTACATCTTTGGGGGATCCTAGTCCAGTTGTCGAGATTGCCCATCAGTATGGTGGCGTAGTTTTTTCCGATGTCATTAATGTAAAGTTTGCCAAAAAGGCGATTGAAAAAGGTGCTGATGGTTTGGTACTTGTTGCCAGTGGAGCTGGCGGCCATGCTGGAGTATTAAATCCAATTCCGTTTATTCATGAAGTCCGTTCATTTTTTGACGGACCTATCGTACTTGCAGGTGGTATGTCGGAAGGAGAAGATATCCTTGCATCAGAAATTCTAGGTGCTGATTTTGTTTATATGGGAACACGATTTATACCTTCTGAAGAAAGTGGAGCACCTGATGCATATAAGCAAATGATTGTTGAATCATCGATTGAAGATATTATTTATACAGATGCATTTAGTGGTGTTAACGCGAATTATTTAATTCCTAGTATTGTAAAAGCTGGGCTTGATCCAAATCAATTAGAAAAGAAACAAGAAATTAACTTTGAAAAATTGGATAATCCAGAAGTAAAGGCATGGAAGGATGTATGGGGTTCTGGTCAAGGAATTGGCGCGATTGACAAGGTTCAATCAATTGAGAGAATTGTTAGTGAGCTAGAGGAGTCGTATACAAAAGCAACGCGAAATATTGTCAGTCAGGATAATACTATGACACAAACATAATGTGAAAATGTCTTTGAAAGGGCTCCATATATGAAGTATCCACTGACACAGATGGATTTTATACAACGAATAGAAACAGGAATTTAACGTACTTCCGAAAGAAGTCTCCATCTTCAAGCGTGTGAAGGGCGTAGCCCAACGGTAAGAGGATGAATTTCGGTTGGGCGACAGCCCAAAGGCTTTTTTCCTTTTTTGCTCAAAGCACAACCCAACAGTGAATTATCGAAATTCATCAATGCCTATAAAAGTGCCAGTTCAAGACTTAGCAAGAGGGATTTTCCTCATGTCCGTAAAAAGTTATGGAAAGAAATGTTTTGGTCAAGAAGTTTTTGCTTGTTGACGACTGGCGGTTCGCCTATTGAAGTAGTAAAAAAATATATTGAAAATCAAAGGATAAAGTGAGGTGATTTGATATGGCTAAACAAAATAAAGCGTACAAGTTTAGATTGTATCCAACAGATGAACAGGCTTTGGTTATACGTAAAACCTTCGGTTGCGTTCGCTTTGTCTATAACAAAATGTTAGCAGAACGAAAAGAAACGTATGAAACCCTAAAAGATGATAAAGAAGCATGGAAAAAGGTAAAACATCCTGCCCCTGCCAATTACAAAAAAGAATACGAATGGCTAAAAGAAGTCGATTCATTAGCGTTGGCAAACGCTCAACTAAATTTAGATAAGGCATATAAAGCCTTCTTCAAAGGGCATGCCAGGTTCCCAAAATTCAAAAGCAAACGCCATAAACAAAGCTACACAACGAATGTCGTCAATGGAAATATTCAGTTGTTGGATGGTCATATCAAATTACCTAAATTAAAAATGGTCAAAATCAAGCAACATCGAGCAATTCCTTCGGAGTACACCATCAAATCTTGTACCTTGTCTATGACTTCATCAGGAAAATACTATATTTCGATTCTTACAGAGTACGAGAAGGAGATAAAAAGGAAGGAAATTGAAAAAGTTGTTGGCTTAGACTTTTCAATGGATGGGTTGTTTGTTGATAGTGAGGGTGAGAAAGCCAATTATCCTAAGTTTTATCGACAAATACTTAATAAATTAGCAAAAGAACAACGTAAACTTTCTCGTAAAAAGAAAGGCTCTGCAAATTGGAATAAACAACGTATTCGAGTAGCTAACATTCAAGAGAAAGTTGCCAATCAACGCAAGAACTTTCTTCACCATAAATCAAAGGAATTAGTGTCTAACTTCGATGCTGTTGTGATTGAAGATTTAGACATGAAAGGAATGTCACAAGCACTTAAATTCGGTAAAAGCGTAGCTGAGAATGGATGGGGAATGTTCACTTCTTTCTTACAGTACAAACTAAAAGAACAAGGGAAACAACTTATCAAAATTGATAAATGGTTCCCATCTACCAAAACTTGTTCGAGTTGCGGAAATACCCAACCAATGCCTATAGAAATTAGAACATACGCTTGTTCGTGTGGGCTAAATCTCGATAGAGATTATAATTCAGCGCTTAATATCAAAAAAGAAGGCATTCGCTTATTAGCAAGTGCCTAATGAAAATATAAACTCTTGGAACAAGAGGGTTAGCTTGGTCCATTTCGTCAGCTACCAAAAGTGGCGATTACCCAAGAAGCCCCCACTTCAAGCAACCCGTAAGGGTGGTAAGTGGTGGGAGTAGTTCACTAAGAGAATCAGCAGATGAAATTCCTAAAAGTGAATGAACTATCGATCAAATGTTGTGCCATAGCCAACGTTTGGTCGGTAGTTTTTTATTAGTCTAGTCTAGGAAAATATAAAATTTGCCTATGTGGATAAATTTGGGCGTGTTGAGCGGCGTCCAGCTCCAGCGTCCAGAAACGAGGCGACTTCATGAATCTCTCTATGATAAGTCATCATCAGTTCGCAAGCACACCGTGATTCCTTTTTTCCGTTGACTCGGTCCAGTCGCTGCGTTTATAATCGGGCGCTTTTGCTCTTATATTCTATTTATAGTTTTAAACTATAGAAATATAAAATTTGCATATTAGTAATTATATGTATAGTTATTTATAATAAATAATATATTTTCTGAATAAGCAAAATATGTAGGTAGTGAGGTGTTGATATGTATAAATTGCCAAATAGACAAACGTGGCAAGGTAGAGTGGATAGTAAAATAGACAAAGATAGCTTTCGCATTCATCAACGTGTGATATGTAACTCTACGGATGATGATTTTGAAAGCGCTTTTTGTCTTGTTGGTTTTGAATCTGACGAGGGTGTTCGAAGGAATAAAGGGAGAATTGGTGCTGCAAAGGCTCCTGATGAAATAAGAAAAAGTCTTGGTAAACTACCCTATCTCTTTGAAGATACAGCTTCAATTATCGATGTTGGAAATGTAGTATGCGAAGGAGAAAGCTTAGAAGCTGCGCAGGCAGAATTAGCGGATCGCGTTGATCAAATATTTAATAAAAGATCCACGCCAATTATTCTTGGTGGAGGACATGAAACGCTGTACGGTCATTATCTCGGAATTAGGAAGTATGTGGGAGAAAACACATCGATAGGTATTATAAATATAGATGCACATTTTGATTTGCGCCAGGATAGTAGACCTTCATCTGGGACTATGTTTAGGCAGATTTTAGAACAGGATAAGCAAGCAGGCTATTTATGTTTAGGAATTCAACCATTCGGTAATACAAAATCTCTGTTTCAGGTTGCAGAGCAGCTTGGATGTATTTATGTGTTAGAAGAATCACTAGCTCTACACAACATACAAAAACAATATGGAGTTATTGATCAATTTTGTAACCAGTACGATGTCATTATCGTTACGCTATGTACAGACTCGATTGCTTCTTCTGCAGCCCCAGGAGTTAGCGCACCGTCCCCTTTTGGACTGGACCCTGTTGTCGTAAGAACGTTATTACGTCATATTGTTGCTAAAGAGAATGTATGTAGCTTTGATATATCAGAGGTAAATCCTCTTTTAGATGAAAATGGACGAACTACAAAGCTAGCTGCTTATCTAGTGGCGGAGGTTTTGCATAATTTTAATAATACAGTTCAATGAGAGAGAATGTTACATTTTAATATTTCAACGATGAATATATCGAATTTCCCAGTTGTTTAACATATGAAGGAGGGACAACATGACATTAGAAATGAATCAAGTTACGACATTGTTTATTGCAATAGCTGTATTTCTTCTTGGGGGATACCTTAATAAAAGAATTAGATTCTTAGAGAGATTTTGTATACCTGCTCCTGTTGTTGGGGGGCTACTTTTCGCTATACTTGTAACACTACTAAAAGGACTTCATCTTGTAAATATTAATTTGGATACATCTTTACAAAGCTTATTTATGTTAACTTTTTTCACTACTGTAGGTTTGGGTGCAAGCTTTGGTTTAATCAAATTAGGTGGAAAGCTTTTGATCATTTATTGGTTATCATGTGGATTTCTTGCACTAGCACAAAGTGTTATTGGAATATCTTTTGCAACGCTTTTAAACTTAGATCCACTTATCGGTGTAATGGTTGGAGCTACATCAATGGAAGGTGGTCATGGTGCCGCAACTGCATTTGGTACAACCATTGAAGAGCTTGGAGTTGACTCTGCATTATCCATTGGATTAGCTGCTGCTACTGTAGGATTAGTAGCTGGCGGACTGATTGGTGGGCCAATTGTAAAATATTTAATCAAGAAATACAATCTGAAGTCTACGGAGCGGGCAACAGAGGAAAGTGCTGTTACGGTTGAAGCTAAAACAGAAGCAAGCTCTATTAATTCTAAAACATTTATGACACAAGCTTTTATTATTACTTTATGTATGGTATTAGGCTCTTATTTAGGAGAGCTATTCTCAAATGTAACCGGTTTTGTACTGCCCGGATATGTAAGTGCCATGTTTGTTGCTGTAATCGTTCGAAATGTGCTTGATCGATATGATAAAACATTAATTGAGATGAAAAGTATTGGAATTATAGGTGATATTACATTGGGTATCTTTTTATCAATGGCTCTTATGAGTATTAAATTATGGGAAGTTGCTAATTTAGCATTGCCATTATTAGTCATTGTTATCGTACAGGTACTATTTATAGCTTTATTTGGTATCTTTATATTATTTAGATTGCTAGGAAAGAATTATGATGCGGCAGTGATGGTTGGTGGTTTCACAGGGCATGGGCTAGGCGCTACTCCAAATGCCATTGCTAATATGGATGCAATAGTCAACCGATACGGTCCCTCTAAAAAAGCATTTTTAGTTGTTCCTTTAGTTGGAGCTTTCCTAATCGACGTCTTCGCAATGCCAATTATTATCACTTCTATAAATTTGTTTAGTTAAAAGGGAAAACCGGTCCATTTTTATGAAGCAGTTTTCTTACTATGAACGAGGATTAAAAGGAATGGTTATGTTTATAATTAAGTAAGTCAAAAAAAGTGCTGCTTCATCCGAATCTCCTTTTTCTGCTGGATTATCAGAGTATTTTTCTCTCTTTATCAAAAAATGATTAACCTTCACAGTTAAACCTTCATTATCCATCTAGTTCGAAAGTATAAGAATACGGTGCTATCGAGAACCCCTCGATAGCCTTTACTTCTAAGTTAAGAAAGTATAAAATTAGTGCAATGACTGCGTTAAGCCAAGTAGTTATTTTGAAATGTTAGATGTATATTGGCAATGCTCCGACTAATTACTTCGCTTTCCGTGGGCACGGCCTCAACTAACTTTGCAAAGAAGAACACGTTGCAAAGTGGATTTTCGGCTCGCGCTAATCCCGCAGGAGTCTACGTAATTAGTCTCCGCTATGCGAAGGTGCAACAATTTTGTCATAAGTAATAGGTTGACTTTTTTTACAATGGGTAAAGTGAAAATCGTTATCCGTGAGTATAAAAGCAGCTGTGTTACTTCATGCTAGCGTTGTAGAGCCTGATAATAGCGAAGGCCGGCCAC